>JAIRSS010000103.1 GCA_031255315.1 Spirochaetaceae bacterium | reverse complement strand
CGAATAGTCAGAATAGCCAATCCCATGACCGAGAACTACGAATATGTCAGGGACAGCGTACTCGCCTCTCTCCTGATGAGCGAAGCCGCTTCGGGCCATTCGGTTTATCCTCATCGTATCTTTGAGGTGGGGAAAGTCGCTTACAGGAATGACGCGGAGAATTACGGAGTCAGTACACGGCAGTACGCCGGTTTCCTTCAGGCGGACAGGGACGCGAATTTCAATACCGCCGCGGCTCAGCTTCAAACTTTGTTCTATTACCTTTCGCGGGAATATACCGTGGAGGAGGCAAAGGACAGCCGGTTTATTCCCGGCCGGGCGGCGGCTATTTTGTATAAGGGTGAAGCCGTGGGCGTATTCGGAGAAGTTCACCCGGAAGCCCTGGAAAAGTGGGGGATAACGATCCCCTGCATCGCCGTGGAATTTCTACCGGAAGGCCCTGACTATCGCCCTGCCGGTAATGTTGCAGCAGCTCATCATGAGTATGGTTTCCCTCATCGACAATTTCATGGTCGCCGGTCTTGGGGATATCAGCATGGCCGCGGTAAATGTGACGAACCAGATCAACTTTATTTTTATCGTTTCTGTAAACGCGATCTGCGGCGCGGGGGGAATTTACCTGGCCCAGTTTAACGGCGCAAAAGATACCGCGGGCATGAAACACGCATACCGCTTCAAAATGCTTCTCGCGGGCGCGGTTGCGGCGGTGTACTTCATCCTCTGTCATCTCATCCCGCGTCCCATGCTTTCCATGATGACTATGGGCAACGCGGCCCAGGGGGAAATCGTTGATACCGGCATACGGTACCTCAGGCTTATTTCTTTCACCCTCATCCCGATGGCGATCTCCGCGGCCATTGGCTCTTCATACCGGGAGATAGGCCGCCCCAATGTCCCGCTCATCATCTCCGCCGCCGCCACTTTGGTGAACACCGCCGGAAACTGGCTCCTGATCTACGGGAACCTGGGCGCTCCCCGGCTTGAGGTAAGCGGCGCGGCTCTGGCGACCATCCTCGCGCGGCTTGCCGAAATGACGGCTTTTCTGATCTATGTCCGTGTTTCCCGCAAAGGGACCGCGCCTTTCTTTGTGAAATTCCGGAAAATGCTTGAGGTGGACAGGCGGCTTATCGTAGAGATCCTCGCCAAGTCCGGAATGATGTTCCTGTCCGAGGCTTCCTGGGTCACCTCCGAAACCATCATGACGGCCCTCTACAACGGCAGGGGAGGCGCGGAAGTCGTGGCCGGAATGGCGGCGGGCTGGACCATAGCGAACATCTTCTTCCTGCTCTTCGGCGGAATCTGGACTGCTTCCGCTATCCTGGTTGGCGGCAGCCTCGGCGCCGGTGAACTTGACGAAGCCCGCCGGCGCGGCGGCTGGATCAAGTCAGGAGCCGCCGTGGCAGGCTGCGTTATCGCCGTCATCGGAGCCGGCGCCGCTACCGGTCTTATTCCTCTGGTTTTCTCCAACCTCACCGATGCCGCCCGGCGGATCAGCCTGGGGCTGATCTACGTCATCCTGATCTGTATGCCCCTTTGGTCCCTTCTCAACGCCCAGTTCGCCATTTGCCGGGCCGGGGGAGACACGGTCATGGGTATGTATGTAGACGGCCTGGTGAACGTCCTGCTCCTCATCCCCGGCGCCTTCGCCCTTGCCCTGCTCACCCCTCTGCATCCGGTGGCTATGTTTGCCGTCCTGAAGGCGACAGATATCGTCAAATACCTGATGGCCCAGCACTGGTACAAAAAGGAGCGGTGGGTGAAGAATCTTACGAAACGGGACATGGCCGGGTAGTTTTCCAGTCCGTTTTACATTTTTCCGCTTTACAGATTCCTGAATGGGGTTTATTCTATGATTAATCTTTTTATGGAGGAATTGTTAAAATGTGTACGACGACAATTGTTACAAGGGGCGCGAGCGCCGACGGTAGTGTTATGGTCAGCCATTCTGATGACGGTCATATTGAAAATGATTCGAGCATAGTCTATGTACCGCGTGTCCCCATCAATGCGGATGGGGTTCGGGATGTCTATCCCACCGCGGTCGCGCTGGGGGATATGCCTGAGTACAACGCCTGGATTTACCCGCGAATTCAAAAAGACGACGGCCCTGAAGCCTACCGTCACGAGGGACTTCCCCGTACCATCAAAATAGGGTCCGTGCCCTACAAGGAAATTTTTGAGGTTCTGGGCGAAAAGGACAGGGATACTACCTATGCCTATCTGGACGGCTGTTATGGCATTTCCAATGAATGGGGGCTGATGTTCGGTGAATGTACCAACGGCGCAAAAACATCCCTCAACCCGGTTCCCGGTAAGCGCATATTCTACTCTTCGGAACTCTCCCGCATGGCGTTGGAAAACTGCAAGACAGCGCGGGACGCGATTAAACTTATCGGCTATCTCATCGACAAATACGGTTACTGGGGCACCGGCGAGACGCTGCCGGTAGGGGACGCCAAAGAAGCATGGGTTATCGAAATGGCGCCCGTACCCCTGCATTATGAGGGCCCTGCCGGCGGCCTCTGGGTTGCCAAACTTGTACCGGACGGCGAATTTTTTATCGGCGCCAACGAATTCCGCATCCGTGATATAGACCCGGACAAGCGGAATGACAGCCTGATGTACGGCGATCATCTTTTCACGATCGTTCGGAAACTGGGCTGGTTCACCCCTTCTGATGATGATTTGGGTTTCATGGACTGGCTTCTTACGGTGAGTAAAGGGGAGTACAGCCACCCGTACTACTCCCTCAGACGGGTATGGCGCGGCCTTTCGCTTATGGCGCCGTCCCTCAAATTGGATCCCTGGGCCCCGGCTGTTGATAAGGGGACTACCCGTGCGTATCCTTTCTCGGTGAAGCCGGATAAAAAGATCGCCCTGTCCGATGTTTTAGCCATGCACCGCGACCATTACGCGGATACCGAGTTTGACCTTACAAAAGGAACGGCCGCCGGTCCCTGGGGAAATCCCAACCGCTATCTTGGCCCCCGGGACCCCTCCGGCGATGTGGGAGATCCCAACGCAAAACTTACCGGCGCGTGGGAACGTCCCATCGGCATATACTATACCAACCTTACTTTTGTTAATCAGGCCCGCGCCGATCTGCCCTATCCCATTAACATCGTATCATGGATCGCCCTGGACGCGCCCTCCGAGTCGGTCTTTGTGCCCCTGGCGATTGGTCCCATTCCTTCCATGTATGAAGCCTACAATTCGACGGTGTTCAATATGGACGGCGACGCGTGGCAGATTTATAATTTGGTTGCCGAGTATGCGAATATAAAATACTGCTACATGATAAAGGACATAAACCAGGCTCAGGCCGAAAACGAAAAGGCCGGTTTTGATATGGTCGCCAAACTGCAAGCCAGCCTCACCAGGATTGCGCCGGACGATCCCGCGGGGGCGCTTAAAACTTTTAGCGATGCCCTTAACCGGCATGCCCTTGAGGTACACGCCGGCTGGAAAAAGCTGTTTGAGCAATTGGTTGTCCGTTATAATCAGGGCGAGGTTCTGGACACGAGCGATCCCAAAAAGCCGGTAATGTAGAAGGTGGATTACCCCATATCATGGCTAAAAGAAACAGACTACTTTATGGGACCCACGAAATACGAGAAGAACGATTGAAACGCGGCGCCGTGGAAAACTTATTCCGCGGCGCCCTTACTTGCTGCCGGGATCGGCAATACCGCCCTCCCGCATCGTCAGAATACAGTCGGCAATGTCGTAATACCTGTCATCGTGGGAAATGACAAATAATGTGAAGCCTTCGGCTTTCAGTTCCGGCAAAATTTCACGGTAGTATCTCTCGCGCATAAAGGGATCGAAGTCCGCGGCGACCTCGTCAAGCAGCATCACGGGGCGATTTTCCATAATCGCCGCCAGCAGCGCCATACGTTTTTTCTGGCCGCTCGACAGGCTGACGGTCGGAAGCTCGTTCTTGTCCATCACCTTGTCTTCCAAACCAAGTTTTACTGCCCATTTTCGCAGATGAACCGTGTCAATGTCTTCATTGCCGTAAAACCGGTCAAACAGGTGAAAGTCCGCCATCACCAGAGCGAACAGCGCCCTATAGTTCGCCTCGCCGATTTCCGCCGCGCTCACGCCGTCAACCGTAACAGTACCCTCGGACGGCTTTGTGAGCCCGGCGAGAAGCCGCATAAAAGTACTTTTGCCGCTGCCGTTTCCGCCGCGCATCATGACTATTTGGCCTTTGTCAAGATGAAATTCCTCAATTCTTAAAATAAAGGGTTTTGCGTCGCCGGGGCGTTTCGGATATTCGAAGCCGATATTCCGGCAGGTGATTCGCGTAAATTCCGGCGCGGACGGGTAATCCGCCGGATCCTTAATGTCCGGCTCCAGTTCCGTTTCGTCAAGCCGCGCCTCAAAATCTTTGAGTTTGTCGATTATATCCGCCGCCGCCGCCGAAACCGGCCCGAACTGCACCAGTGTGTACGCCGGCCATATTACTATCAGGGTAACCGAAATAATTTTAACCAAATCTTGCGCGTCAATTTCGAAGAACGAGGGCAGCACAAAAAGCGTCAGCCCCAAAGGCAGGAACAATATAGCCTGTTCCAGTACAATAGAGCGGGTTCTGTACAGTTCCGTACCCAATATCCGCTTTCCCTTTTCCCCGCTTGCGGTTTTAACTTTATAATTAAAGAGAGCGTCGGATTTCCCGCGGTTCATTTTGAGTTCATTAAAACCGGCAACCACATCGTTGAGCGACATCGTGAATTTGTCCGTTGCGGCGGCGTCATCTTTGCCGCGCGCTCCGATTGCGGCGTCAAGCAGCCCGCGAATCTTAATCAGCGCGATAAGCGCCGCCGCGACACACAGCGCTCCGGGTATTGATACCGTACACAGGTACAGTCCCGTCAGAATGACCACGACAAATGCCGACATGGTGGGGATAAGGAACCTTGCCGCCATTATTGCGGTGTATTTGTCGCCGCCGATTGTGGCGTAAATCAGTTCCGGGCTAAAAGTCTGAAACGTACCGTAGTCTACGCGTCGAAGTTTGTCTATTACGCGAAGTTCCAGTTCTGAAAGGCCCTTTATTATTGAGGCTGAGGATATATCTCCGCCGTATTTCTGCGTAAAATAGTACGCCGCCAGCGACAGTGCAAACATCAGCGTTGCCCTGAGTGACACCACGCCATTTTCACTGTAATTGTCTATCCCGACTGACAGCGCGTACATCATCAACGCCATAAACACGCCGTTCGCAAAGGTGGTAAAATAAATCGCCGCGCGTTTTCCTTCAGAGTTCTCGAATATGAATTCCCTGAACTTTTTATTGATTATCATCGCTGCCTTCCTTTCGGACTTTTTCCTCGTCTAAGACCCTGTCGGTATTCTACACATTTAAAGCTGTTCCAAAACTAATTGACTGACTGTGCGCTAGTGCGCACAGTTTTGGACCAGCCTCTTACTGTTTATTCGGACTAAAGTCCGCGGCTTTCAGCCTGTGAACCGAAGTGTTGACAAAACTGCGTTTTTTAAAGGTTGCTGTTCCAAAACTGAAGGTTTTGAACCAGACTCACCTGTCATAGCAATTCATTTTTTACTATTATATTCCCATGAATATCACCTTTTATTCTCTTGGCGCGGCGGAAGAAGTAACCGGTTCAAAGCATGTGCTTGAAGTAGACGGCCGGTGTTTTCTGATAGACTGCGGGGCTTTTCAGGGGAGCCGGGCGGAAGCTGACCGAAAGAACCGGAATTTCGGCATACCGGTTGACCGGATTGAAAGCGTCATCCTAACTCACGGCCATTACGATCATTGCGGCCTCCTGCCGGTTCTGGCCAGGCAGGGCTATCGGGGCAACATCTACGCCACTCCCGCAAGCCGGGACCTGGCGAGTCTTATCATGATGGATTCCGCCAAGATACAGGCCCGGGACGCTGAGTATCTTCAGAAACAGGCTCGTAAAAAGGGAGAGGCTTTTGACTGGCAGCCGCTTTTCAGCGAAGCGGACGTGGTTGCCGTATCGAACCTGATGGTAACGGCGTCTTACAACCGGCCCGTGTATATCGGCGACGGCGTGAAGCTGGAATTTTTCGACGCGGGCCATATCCTGGGATCTGCGTTGGCGCTGATCTCCGTGAAAAAAGGCGGGGAAGAGGCGCGTATCCTCTTTTCCGGGGATCTGGGCCGGCCAGGAAAACCTATCATTCGGAACCCGGACGTGCGGCTTCCGGCAGCGGACTATATTGTCTTGGAAAGCACCTACGGCGACCGGCGCCACGCCGCCGCCCGGGACGCTATGAAACAGGTGGCGGCTGTCGTAAACCGGACGGCGGAAACCCGGGGGCGCATCATCATCCCCGCCTTTGCCATTGAGCGGACGCAGGAATTGGTCTACTATTTCCATCTGCTTACCGACGAGGGGAGCATCCCGGAAATTCCCATCTATGTGGATTCTCCTATGGCCGCTAACGCCACTACCATCTTCCAGATTCACCCCGAATGTTACGATGAGGACGTTCACCAGGCGTTCACCCTGCATCACAAGAATCCTTTTGGGTTCAATTC
Source organism: Spirochaetaceae bacterium (assembly GCA_031255315.1). The sequence goes on along the minus strand of JAIRSS010000103.1, from coordinate 3,891 downwards.
ACTGTACTTTACCACCAGCGTAGCTGAATCCAAAGCGCTGAACAACCACAGGGGGCCGCTTATCATCATTTCCGCTGACGGCATGTGCGAGGCCGGGCGCATCCAGCATCATCTGATAAACAGCATCGGCGATCCCCATACCACGATTCTCACGGTAGGCTACATGGCCAAGGATACCCTGGGCCGGCGTATACAGCGCAAAGAGCAGGACCTGAAGATTCACGGCCAATGGTTCAAACGCCGGGCGACGGTGGAGGAGATCGACGCTTTCAGCGCTCACGCGGATTATGTCGAGGCTGAAGAATGGCTCGCCGCGCTGGATACCTCCCGTCTCAAGCGCGTCTTCCTGGTTCATGGGGAGCCGAAGGCGCAAGGGGCGTTCAAACGATACCTGGCCGCAAAGGGCTGGGGAGATTCTGAAATTGTCAGGTATGGCAGGACCTACGAACTAGCATGATCTACATAACAGGATTTCACGCCATTGAGGAAGCCATAAAATCCGCCCGTCCGGAACAAAGCGCGGGGCCGTTGCTCGTGGCAAAACCAGGCCCCCGGGCGAAGGAAATCGCGGCCTTGGCGTCGTCCCGCAAGATACAGGTGAACCGGGTAGGGACTCACGAGCTTGACCGTCTTGCCCCCGGCCACCGGGGTGTAGCTCTTGTGATGGATGAAGGTGGTTCCCATCAGACTGGAACGAACGGGGAAATAAGTTTGAGAGCGTTTATCGCCGGCTTGGGAGACCGGAAGGACGCCCTCGTTGCTGTCCTGGACGAGATTACCGATCCCCACAATTACGGCGCGATACTCAGGTCCTGCGATCAGTTTGGGGTGGACCTGGTAGTTACCCGGAACCGGAGGACCGCCAAACACGCCGAAACCGTCGCTCAAACTTCCGCCGGCGCGGTTTCATGGGTATCCGTTGCGGAAGAGGCGAATCTGCCCCGGGCCGTGCAGGACCTGAAAGACGCGGGGTTTTGGATCTACGGCGCGGATATGAAAGGCGAGGCGGTGTACAGCCGGGATATGCGGGGGCGAACCGCGCTTATCCTGGGCGGCGAGGGGTCAGGTATTTCCCGCCTTCTCAAGGAATCCTGCGATGGACTGGTAGGCATACCCGCCCAGGGCAGGATAGATTCCCTTAATGTGTCGGTGGCGGCGGGGGTGCTGTTTTACGAGGTCATGAGACAACGGCGGCAGGGCGGGCAAAGCCGGGCAAAATCGAAGAAATCTTGACGGAGGCCGCTAGCAGTTTGTTGCACTTCGTGCGTAAAATCCCAAAGCAGGCCGGATAATCGGGATTTTTGCGTTACTGATGGCACAAAAATCCACAAGTGCAACAGCTGCCAGGCGCTTCTTCTCTATTCGATTCACAGACGGGAGGGAACACCCAAAGGCCCGGCTGGTCAATTTACCGATTCATCGAACCGGAGGTTCGCACCAACCGGGTTTTGGAACAGGCTCGAATATTTGTAAAGTATACTATGCGGAAGATCTTTATGCTGGCGCCCATGGCGGAAATCAGCCACCGGGCCTTACGGGAACTTATCGCCGGATTTGGCGGGGAGGAGGGCGAAGGTCCCGACGAGTATTTTACGGAGATGATAAGCGCCGGGGCGCTTCTGGGGGGCGGCCCCTTCGAGCGCTGGTACCTGGACGGCGGCCCCTGCCCGGAAAAGCTGGTTTACCAGCTTGTGGGCTCCGATCCGGACCAGCTTGAACGGGCCGCCGGCCTGCTGGACCGGCGGGAATTTGAGGGCGGCCCCTGCCTGGGCATCGACATCAACATGGGCTGCGCGGCTCCGGCCATCCGCCGTGTTGGGGCCGGGGTAGCCTGGATGGCATCGGCTGAGGCTGCGGGAGCCTTGGCGGGCCGGGTACGGCGGGTAGTGAGCCGGCGGCTCAGCGTCAAGTTAAGGATAGGTTTCCGGGACGATTTTGAGGAACTTCTCCGGTTTTGCCGCCGCCTTGAGGAAGAAGGGGTGGATCTGATCACCCTGCACCCCCGTACGGCGGGGGAAAAATTCCGCCGGAACGCCCGCTGGGACTATGTGGAGCGCCTGCGGGGGGACTTGAACATTCCCGTGGCGGGGAACGGGGATATCGCTTCCCCGGAAGAAATGCTCAGGCGGGCCAAAAGCGGCCCCGTTATGGTAGGCCGCGCCGCAGTCCGCCGGCCCTGGATATTTGCCGTTGCCCGGAGGCTGGACCGCAGGCTTCCCGGAACGGCTGAAACAGCCGGGGCGGCGGGAGGGGAAAAGGTCCCCGGCACTGTTAACCTGGAAGAAACAGGGGTCCGTTTCCTGGAACTTCTTGCCCGCTGCCAGCCCCCGGAATTTCACCTGAGCCGGGCAAGGCGTTTCTTCAGCTATTTCTGCGACAACCTGAAATGGGGAACCTACGTCAAGAACCTGCTCAACCGGGAGGAAAGCCTTGGGGGAATTGAGCGGGCCTGGCGGAGCTATTTCGCGGAAGAACGGGAAGCGCATACCTTGCAGGACGGCTGAATAGTCACGATTTTTTTTATTTGCGGAGCATTTGGTTTAATACCCCGCAGCTTGCTACAGTAACTGGGTGTGGGGGGGGATTTGTTCCCCCACAAAGGCAAAGATTTCAAGGTGAAATCTTTGATACCCAAGAGCTTGCTCCTGGGTTCTTCATTCGCCGAATTTTTTTTGAAGTGCGAATTTTACGGCGAAAAAACTTCGTAAGGAGTCGGGTAGCCTAAAACCTTGCGCGGACGATTGTTGATTTTATCAACAATTTTGTCAAGTTGTTTTTGCGTCGGCGTGTCAAACGGTATCTTTTTAGGCAGGTACTGCCGTATCAACCCGTCGGTATGTTCGTTAAGCCCCCGCTCCCATGAGTGATACGGATGGGCGAAGTAGATATCGAGTCCGAGCGCTTGCGACAGTTCCTTATGCGCCGCGAATTCCTTGCCGTTGTCCAACGTCAGAGTGTTCCGCATCCCCTCGGGTATCGGCTTGAAGGCACGGACGGCGACCCGGTTCAAAGTTGCCGCCCCCTGGAGCAGTTTTGTTTTCCCGTCAACAAACGATGGAAACACGGAAGGGGGTAAAGGACAACTGCGGTTTTCCCTGCCCTTGCCGAAAATGCTCTCTCGGCGTAGGGTCCTTTGCCGTTTCCTTGTAGAGATAGGTGTAGATGGTCGATGTCAAAGCCTGCTTTCCCTCCTCTCCGGGGAAATTATGAGGTTGTTCAAACAAGACCTGTCCGCAGACCAGATTTCAGGGCGGCTTGAGGTACTCTTCCCCGGTAAGCGCGGAGTCGTCAAGCTTGGGGCTTGGCTTGTTCTCCAGACGCCTCCGTACGCTCGCCCTGTGGGCTTCGTTCCCGGTATACACGCCGCCTGAGCTGTTACGGTCCAACTCCCGGTAGACGTTGCCGAGATGCTTGCCGAGTATCACCGCCTCATAGCATTTGGGCAGGCCCATGCCCTCCATTGCCTGTAGCGCGTTTCTTTCATCTCCGCTATAGACAATATGAAGTGCCCCCCGGTTAAAAGCCGTGGGTTTACTACCTGTGGTAGAATTACCACATTTAACACAGGAGGCACGTATGAAAGAGTACTACATTGGGTTGGATGTCCACAAGGATTCGGTTTTGATGGCGGTCTTGGATGACCGGAAAAGACGGTCCGGCGACAGGGCGGACAGCGATGTGATCGGGAGATGGGAGGTTGGCTTTGACCCGTACCATTTTTTGGGGAAGCCCGGTGCTTATCGGGCGGATGGTGAAACGGGGGGAGGCCCGGGGTTGCGTCACGAAGCTCGTGAAAGGAGGAATTAGGAGAAACCTTTCGAAATGACCTTGTAGGGGCCACAGGATACTCAGCCTATGAACCCTACCCGGAAGGGCCCGGCAAGCCGCCGG
>JAIRSS010000273.1 GCA_031255315.1 Spirochaetaceae bacterium | reverse complement strand
AGGATATTCTTGTTCCCGTTTGAAAAGGCAAAACGAGGGTCGTTAAAAACTTTGTGCATGCTGGTAAACCATTCCGCGCCGTGAATAAATCCGGCTTGCCGCAACAGTACCCTATATTTATCCGTTGAAGTCCTGTAGGGGAGTCCAAAGTTTTTATGGGTATAGGCGTATATTATGTCAATCAGGGTAGCCGCTGAATCTTTTTTAACAAAAGCGCCGGATAATCTATACGGCGACTGCTCCACGCATGAAAACAGCGGTTTATAGCCAATAGCCTCGTTATATCTGATAACTTCCTGCAACAAGAGCACGTTCCATGAAAGCCCCAGCGGTAATTGAGGCAGCTTTTCAAACCAACCTTCATCTATATGTTCGGGTATTATGTAATCCCGGCCTTCAAAAAATATGTCCAGGGCTTTTTTTACGTTGGCGATAAACACACCGTCTATTTGAAGGTACTTGGAAAGAACATAGCTTGTCTCGGTATAAAAATAAAATGTCGGGTCTGATGTGTCGTGTATCTTGGTGATTATTATGTTTTTTGAAATTTTCAAGTTCTCCAGGTATTTTTCGACTTCCTCTCTGATAATAATGCCGCCGGAAACATTCGCGAGATTGATTAGTATACCTTTGTTGTTCAGAGGGACGCCTGTTTGATTTTCCCAAATATGCAATCCTTCGGTAAAATAGAAATGGCGGCCGTTAATTTTTTCCTTGGAAAAAAGATGCTTCGCCAGCATATAGATATGCGCTTCAGTCTCCAGACCGTTGCCGTGCATAAACAGCGCGAGGTCTCTACGCGCGGCGTCAAATAAAATGCGGCTGCTTGAATAGCCGTGAAACCGCCGGAACTGGTTCTGCAATATCGCAAGCAGTTTCACGGCGGCTTCATCAATGCCGGTGATGCGCGAACGGTGTACATACCGGCGTCTTTCGATTTCCACGATATTGTTTGAACGCTGTATAATCTTGCCAACCCGGACGCAGCATGCTTCGCTGTCAGTAAATTGGCAAATATCATCATAGGCGCATGGCGCACGGTTCTTTGCAACAAGAAGATTTTCTATCTTTTTGCCTATTTCCACTTCCTTTTCATTTAACGCCTGTTCTTTGACGGACCGCGTAGTATCGAGGGCGAAAAGATCAAGATCAACGCCGGCACGATAGAATACGTCATGCCGCCTGTCGTACCGGTATTCTTTGTAAATATTTTCGTTCTCCAAAAGATAAACAATCTGTGAGTTGTATCGAAATTCGCCAAGGTATTCGCGGATGGAACCGGCGCTGATGTAATCGCTGCTTTCCGTTTCGGTACAGATAAAGGCCAGTATATTGACCGGAAAGTCTTTTATGATGTCAACTAGTTTATCGGCGCTCTTTATTTCTATCTGCCTGATGCGTTCCCGTGTCAGATTTCGCTTCCTCGCAATGTCCTGCAAGGTAAAGCCGCTTGCCCGCTGGTATAAAATATCAAGGGAGGCGGCGTTTCGGGGGTCGATAAAAAACGGCGTAAAAGTTTTGTTAAGCGCGTCAATCAAATTGAAAGCCAGCGCTTCCTGTAGACGGATTACATCGCCGGAGAGGCTGGTTTCGGCGACTAGAGGGAAAATCGTTTTAAGATCCCCCGGGGTTTTAACTTTTGTAAGCAACGGCGAGAGGCGGGCCGCCGCTCGCCGAATTGTCTTTGCGCCCTTACCGTGCAGAAAAAGGCTTAGGGGTTTACTGAGGCGGTTCCGGGGTATCTTGCTGTATGATTCTTCAAGAACGGCCATTCGGTACGCCCGGCGTTCTTCCGTCCTTTTTTGAAGGCAGGGTGCAAGGTCTTCATCACCGAATATTTTGCCGGCGAGCGGCTTTTCCCGGGCGATAAACGCGAGGAGTTCTTCGGAAATTTTTTTAGTGGTTTTTGCAAGGTTATAAACGGCTTCTTTTTCCAGATTGAACAGTGTGCCGGCGGAAAAAATTCCGGCGTTGTAGAGGATGGTGTGGGCTTCGATGGATATGTCGAGTACGCCTATATAGTCAGTCGGATAAATGGTTTCTCTGGTATAGATAAAGCGGCAGTCCGGAACGCTAACGTGTTTGAAGCGGCCAACCGCCGCCGGTTTGAGTTGCCGCTGTAACTGCGCCTGAACGATACGGATTTCTCGTATGCTTTTCTTGCCCAGGTTCTTGATGGCCCATAACGCTTCTTCATCAAGGGTGAGAAGCTGCGCGACCGTACTGTAGCCGCTTTTTGTGAGCGCCTTAAAGGAGCGTTGGGAGAAACCCAGTCTGGATATGGGGGTTTCGAGCGAAAAACCAGCAACGGCGGGCGGGATGTCCTGGTGGACAGTAGGGATTTCTTCCATAAATGATAGTCAGAATGCCTCTCTTTAAACAAGAAACTTAGCAAAATGCAACAACATAGAACGCAAGGACGCTGTACGCTTCTTATACATTCCATCATTATACTCCGAATTTGATTTTTATGCTATATTGCACATTGCCGTATAAAAAATTTTACCCGCCTATGAGGTCAGAAGACAAGCCCGCCGTTCCTGGGGTGATTCCAACCACGCCGCCGTGCTTCGCTCTGCGGGATCGCAACAACCGCCGCGCCTCACAATGACGGGCATACTTTTGGAGTTTGTACGGTATAAATATTCATAAAATGAATATTTATACCATTTTAAGCGTGAAGCGCAGCAATCTCCTAGGACCGGTATACTCTGGGTACCCGCGTAGTAATGCCGCACGTAATTTCGTACGAGATGGTCTCCGCCCGGGACGCCAGGTCCGCGGCGCTTGGAGCGCCGCCTCCGAAAACCGTTACCGGCTCCCAGCGCCGGACATCCGCGTCCGGCCCCAGGTCCACCATACACTGGTCCATGCAGATACGTCCAACCAGGGGATACAGAGCGTCCCGGATGCGAACCCGCCAGTTCCCGCTCAAGCGCCGGGGCAGTCCGTCGCCGTAGCCCACCGGAAGGACGGCGATCCGGGTATCCTGGGGAGCGGTCCAGGTTCTGCCGTAAGAAACCGTTTCGCCGGCCTTTACCATTTTGATGAAGGTTATCCGCGTAACCAGCTCCATGACCGGTTCTACCTCCGGCGTCCTTCCCGGCGCGCCGTACCCGTACAGAAGAATCCCCGGCCGTACCATGTCAAACCAGGCGTCTTCGTGGAACATAACCGCCCCGGAATTGGCGGCGTGGAGGATTCCCGGATCGATTCCCGCCCGGCGTATCTCCCCAACGGCGGAACGGAACCGGGCAAGCTGTTCCGTAGTGTAAGCCATGTCCGCCGCCGCCTGAGAATCCGCTACGGCCAGGTGGGTGGCGGTTCCCGCGAGGACGAGGGAAGGCTGGGCGGCGATAAAGACGGCGAGTTCCGCCGCGGCCTCCGGGGGACAGCCGATTCTGCCCATGCCGGTATCAATCTTGAGGTGTACCGGAAGCCGCTTCCCCGCCTGTTTTGCCGCCAGGGCCGCGGCTTCCGCGTATTCCCGGTCGCCGATGAGCGGGCTGAGATCCCACGCGGCCATATCAGACAGTTCTTCCGGAAGGGGGATGGACAGCAGCAGGACAGGGGCCTCAACGCCCGCTTCCCGCAGCTCAATTCCTTCGCCCACCGCCGCCGCCGCCAGATATGCGGCCCCCGCCTTTAAGGCCGCCCTGGCCGCGGGGACCGCTCCATGACCGTAGGCGTTGGCCTTTATAGGCATACAGATTAAAGGTTTCGGTCCGATTTTTGTCCGTACCGCCGCGATATTCCGGCCAAGCCGGTCAAGATGAATGATTGCCTGGGTTGATCTCATGGAAAGAGTGTATTGCCTTCAAAGCGGCGGGACAATACGCATCCGGCTGTGGTACAATGACGCCATTATGAAGGACTGTATTTTTTGTAAAATCGCGGCGGGCGAAATACCGGCCCGGAAGCTCTTTGAGGACGACGAAATCCTCGCGTTTCATGACGCGGCTCCCCAGGCGCCGGTTCACTTTCTGGTGGTTCCCAGGAAACACATCAGGAATATCATGGAAATACCGGCGGAAGACGCGGCGCTGGCTGGAAAACTGATCGACAAGGCTCAAGAACTGGCGGCGCGGCTGGGGTGCGGCGAAAAAGGCGCCCGCTTTGTGATTAACTGTAAGTCCGACGGGGGGCAGACGGTGGATCATCTCCATGTGCACGTACTGGGCGGACGCGCCCTGGGCTGGCCTCCGGGCTGATCCAGCAGGCTAATCCGCGGGAGTTCCGGGCTCCTCCGCGCCGGGTTTACCGGCCGCGCTTCTTTTTCGCCAGCACCATGAGGAGGGCGACATCCCCCTGGCGCACGCCGGGGATACGCGCCGCCTGGCCAACCGTAAGGGGCCTGACCCGGCGGAGCTTTTCCCTGGATTCGGCGGAAAGGCCGGGGACCGCGTCGTAATCCAGATCATGTTCCAGCTTAACGGCGTCCATCTTCGCGCCCCGTCCGGCGGCGCGGTTTTCCTTTTCGATATATCCCGCGTACTTGATGTCTAGGGCCGCCCGCTCAACCCATACGGGGGGATACCCGGCCAGTTCGGGCGCATAGGGCAGGAGGTCTTGAAGGCTGACGGCGGAATCCGTCAGAGCCCGTTCCAGGGGAAAACCCCCGTGAGGGCGGAGCGCGGCGGCGGATCCGGAGGCGTCCAGTTCCACCGCGCCGGGAACCTTCCGGTTGCGGAGGAGTTCCCGTATAGCCTCCAGCGCCAGGGTTTTCCGCTGAAACCGTTCCCACCGGCGGTCGTCCGCCAGGCCGATTTCCCGTCCGCGGGGAGTAAGACGGGCGTCGGCCGTATCGTGGCGAAGGACCAGCCGATGTTCGGCCCGGCTGGTGAACATACGGTACGGCTCTTTCGTGCCCACCGTGGTAAGATCGTCCACCAGTACGCCGATGTACGCCTCAGCCCGGCCCAGCACCAGCGGCGGGTCCCCCCTCATGCGTAAAGCGGCGTTAATCCCGGCAACGACGCCCTGGGCGGCGGCCTCTTCATACCCGGAACTGCCGTTGGTCTGGCCCGCAACGAAAAAACCAGCCAGACGTTTGGATTCCAGGGTTGGGTAGAGGTCCAGGGGGTCCAGGTAATCATATTCCACCGCATAGGCGGGCCGGACGATTCGGGCCTCCTCAAGGCCGGGGATGGAGTGAATAAAGGCTTCCTGCACATCTTCCGGCAGGGAACTGGACGCGCCGTTCATATACACTTCATTGGTGAGCAGCCCTTCGGGTTCTATGAAAATATGATGACAGTCCCGTTCCGGGAAGCGGACCACCTTATCTTCGATAGAGGGGCAGTACCGGGGGCCCGCCCCGTGGATTTTGCCGCCGTACAAGGGCGACCGGTGGATGTTCGACCGGATGATCTCGTGGGTTTGGGGGGTCGTGTAGGTGATCCAGCAGGGGACCCGGGGCCGGTCCCGGAGATCGCCGTCCGCGTTGAAGGAAAAGGGGGCGGGGGGCTCCCCGTCCTGTCTCTCCATCCGGGAGTAGTCCACAGAGTTCCCGTCAAGCCGGGCGGGGGTCCCGGTTTTGAGCCGCCCCAGGGGGAAGCCCCGTTTTCTCAGGTTCGCCCCCAAACCCAGGGCCGCGCTTTCCCCCAGCCGTCCTTCAGGAGCGTCGTAATCGCCGATGAAGATCTTCCCTTCTATAAAAGTGCCCGCCGCCAAGATCACTGTGGAAGCGCGTATGCTGCGGCCCCGCCGGGTAACAACCCCCAGAATCCGGTTCCCCCCCGGCGCGCCGGTTCCGGAAACGCCGCCGTCACCGGACGCGATAAGGTCGATCACCGTATCCATGAAGATCGTCAGCCCTGGCTGGTTTTCCACCGATAGACGGGCCTCCGCCTGGTACGCCGCTTTATCGGCCTGCGCCCGGGGCGCCTGAACCGCGGGGCCCCGTGACCGGTTCAGCACCCGGTACTGAATCATGGTTTTATCGATGAGCCTGCCCATTTCCCCGCCCAACGCGTCCACTTCCCGGACCAGGTTGCCCTTGGCAAGGCCGCCCACCGCAGGGTTGCACGAGAGCGCGCCGATACGGTCGGGGTTCTGGGTGATGAGCAAAACCTGGAAACCCAGGCGCGCCGCGGCCAGGGACGCCTCAATCCCGGCGTGGCCGCCGCCAATCACAATGCAGTCGTAGTCGGTCATGCTACTTTCCCACGCAGAAACGGCTGAACATGGTTTCGAGGATTTCCGCGGTGGAAACCTCCCCGGTGATCTCCCCCAGGGCGTTCACCGCTTCCCGGATCAGCGGGGCGGCCAGGTCCAGGTTCCGGTCCCGATCTTCCAGGGCCAGGGCTTCTTCCACCGCAGTGACGGCGGCGCTTATGCGTTCCTTCTGCCGTTCTGTGGCAATCCCCGCCGCTCCGCCCCCGGCATCCGTCCCGCCGGAGGCCGCTTTCAGTTCGGCGGCAATGGCGGCGGTAAGGGCGGGTATGCCCTCCCCGGTCCGGGCGCTGATTGCGATGGGGTAAGCCGCCGTTCCCAATACCGATAACGCGTCGGGCAAAGCCGCCGGTAAGGCCGCCGGCAGCGCCGCGATATCCGCCTTGTTCCAGACCGGGATAAGCGGAACCGGGCTTTCCCCCTGGTTTTCGCTCCCGCGAGGGTAATCGCTGAAAAAAGCCTGATCCTCTTCGGTAAATCCCGCGCCGCCGTCGATGAGGTACAGCGCCAGATCCGCGCCCGCAAGGAGCTTCCGGCTCCGTTCCATACCAAGCCGTTCCACCGGGTCGTCCGTATCGTGA
>JAIRSS010000254.1 GCA_031255315.1 Spirochaetaceae bacterium | reverse complement strand
TATTACCGCAAATTCGGCAGCAAGAATTCCCAGATTGAACTGTTTATCACCCAGCTTGATTTGGCGGCAAAACTGGATATGCCGGTGATTATTCACAACCGGGACGCGGGCCATGACGTGCTCGACATTCTCCGGGACCGGCTGCCTCCCAAAGGGGGGGTGCTTCACTGTTACTCCGAGGACGCCCAATACGCCAGGAAAGCTCTGAAACTGAATCTTTATTTCTCCTTTGCGGGTAACTTGACCTACCGGAACGCCCGGAACCTCCACGAAACCATCGGGGTGCTGCCGCTGGACCGAATCCTTCTTGAATCGGAAAGCCCCTTCATGGTTCCCGCAGATTACCGGGGTAAACGGAATATGCCCAAGTACCTTCCGCTGACGGCCCGTTTCCTGGCTGAAATGCTGGGATTAGATGAGGAAGAACTCTGCGCCGCCTTGTGGGATAATTCCAACCGGTTCTTCGGCCTCCCCGGCGCGTGAGCCTCTATCGTCCCGTAACTATTGGGTCCCTTTCCCTGCCGGGCAACATCTTTCTCGCGCCGGTGGCTGGGTACTCGGACCGGGCGTTCCGGTCCCTGTGCGTTGAGTACGGCGCGAATTTCACCTGTACCGAACTTGTCTCCGCCGAAGGGGTGGTCCGTTCACCCGCCGGCCCGCAGGAGTCCAAGAGCGGGGTCCTGCTCCGCCGGGGCCCGGGGGAGTCCTGTTACGCCATTCAGCTTTTTGGCGCGGTTCCTGAGACGGTGTACCGGGCGGTCCTGCGCCTTGCGCCGTTCCGCCCGGAGGCGGTGGACATTAACAGCGGGTGCCCCGTTCCCAAGGTGGTCAAAGCCGGCGCGGGTTCCGCGTTGATGCGCCGCCCGGCGATCCTGGGGCGTATTGTGGAAGCGGCGGTCCGCGCTTCGGCGGAAGCCCTGGGCGGCGTTCCGGTAACCGTGAAGATGCGGTCCGGCTGGGACGCCGCCGCCGTCAACTACCGAGAGGCCGCGGCGGCCTGCCAGGAGGCCGGGGCTTCCCTGATTACGCTTCACCCCCGGACACGGGCTCAAGGGTACAGCGGCAAAAGCGACTGGTCCCATATCGCGGATCTCGCCTCCCGCCTCGCCATCCCGGTGGCGGGGTCCGGGGATCTCTTCACCCCGGAGGATGCCGAAACGATGTTGAGAGAAACCGGCTGCGCCGCCGTCATGTTCGCCCGGGGCGCTTTGGGGAACCCCTTCATCTTCGCCGCGGCCAGGGCCGGGCTTACCGGCGGCTCCTATGTCCCGCCGTCTTCAGGCGCGCGTCTTGCCGCCGCCTTCCGCCACCTCCTGTTGCTGGCGGAAGACTGGGGAGAGAGAACCGCCTGTCTTGAGATGCGCAAGCAGTTCTGCGCCTACACCAAGGGGGGCGGGGGGCCGGGCGTTCCGGGAGGCAGCCGCCTAAGGGCGCGTTTCGTACACGCCGCGGCCATAGCCGATTACCGGGCCATTCTAGAAGAATACGGGCTGGGGACCCCCATGTACGGCGCGGGGGAAACGCCCCAGGGTATCGGGTTACGGAGGCGCTGATGGGCGCGTTTTTTCCCTTTTTGGAACAGCCTTAGGTTAATAAATAAACGGAATGATCCGGTGTTTTACCCTTTTTGTATACTCATCCCACAAGGCGCCGTATTTTGCCTTGCAGATTTTGTCGTCGTCCGCCTGACGGGTAAAGAGGAGCCCCACATAATACAGCGGATACAGCCACACCAGAGGAAGGGCCGGATACCCGGCGGCAAGGGCAATGCCGCAGCCCTCCAGTATTTCTCCCAGGTAATTGATATGCCGGCTCAGGCCCCAAAAGCCGTTGACCAGAAGGGAGTGTTCCCCGTCGGAAAGAGCTTCCGGTTTAATCCACAGGAATTTTTTGTCGCCCCTCGTTTTAAAGTAGTATTTCTGCATATTCGCGCAACGGGCCAGAGCCCACCCGAAAAGATACAAAACGCAGAAACAACCAGTAAGCCAAAGCGGTAGATGAGGGTTGGGCAGATCCACCGTTGCCCAGAGAGAGACAAAGTAAAAATATGGATAAAAGGCCAGACAGCCAAACCCCAATTTGAAACCAACCCGCTCCGCGATAAAGTCGTAGGTGTACAGGTGTACTTTTTCAAAGTAAAGATACTCCCACAAAAACCAGGTGAGCATGGCGGCTCCGGCAATAAAACCGGGATTGACATCTTCGTATGTCATGAGGTGATGAGCCGCAAAAGAAAGAACATTGAGCTGCAGCATGACCGCCCCGATTAAATAAAGCCACATCTTCGCGTCAATGCGCCCGTTTTTGAATTGGGGATTCTTCAGGCGGCCGAACCACATATCGGCGGGGAAAGGTTTCCCCGTAGAAGGATTGCGCATTACGATGATAAAAGAAAAGAGCAGCCCCATCACAACGGCGCCCGCCAAACCCGGCCACCTGACCTGATACAGCCAGTCAAACGGAACCACCTTGAGCAGGCCCAGAAGCGCCCAGAGCAGGACGCTCAAGGCAAGGACAAATATGCCGTTCAAACGGTAGCGCAGCGTCCCGCCGGACTTGTCGTCTTTTACATAGCCCGTCATCCATTTACCGGGCAGAGCAAGGTGCAGCAACGTGATGACCGCATAGGCGATCCAGGGACTGAAAAATCCGAGAACTAAGGTTTTCATGTTAATTCAAACTCCTTGTATTGGCCGCCATGATTTTAATCGCCCATTTCCTCGGCATAAGGCGCATCAGAAAGAAGCGGGCCAGTTTATTGATCCCTCCCGGCACAAACACCGGGCCTTTCCCCAGGGCCTTTAATGTTTTTTCCGCCACCTGCGCGGGCGTTAAAGTACCATGCGCCCCGGCCTGCTGCGTCTGGTTGTAGCCGGGTGTAAGAATGGCCCCGGCGCAGGAAGCGATTACATCAATACCGTGGGGCTTCAGTTCTTCCCACAGGCCCTCGGCAAGGACGGCGTTAAAAGCCTTGCTCGCCGCGTAAGAAGCAAGCCGGGGACTGCCCTGGGTTCCCGCCAGCGAAGACATCAGTATGACGCCGCCTTTCCCGCGCGCTATCATCGGGGGCAGTACAAGCCGGGTAAGCGCTAAAGGCCCCCGCACATTGACGGCGGCCACGCGCATAAGCTGTTCTTCGCTCATGTCCTTAAAAAAACCGAGCGGCGCATAGGCCGCGTTGTAAACCAAAAGACCGATTTGAACATTCAGGGAATCGATAAAGGCCTTTACCGCCTCAAAGTCGCCCACATCCACCGCGCGGGTAACAAGCTCCACCGGATACTTCCCCCCGAGTTCCGCCGCAAAAGCTTCCAGCTTCTCTTTTCTCCTGGCCAGCAGCACAAGACTAAAGCCCCGTCCGGCCAGAGCCTCGGCATAGGCGGCGCCCACCCCCTCGGACGCGCCGGCAATCAGCGCATACGGTCCATACTTTTCCAGCATGGTGTACGATACCACGAGCGGCGGCTGAATGGCTACAAACCCCAGGGCATCGGCGTTTGCTTTTTGGGAGGCAATCCACAAAGCATGACGCGTAATTCTTTATGGGACAAGAAATTAGAGTTTTTATGAAATTATATTAAGAAACTATGGGAGGGGAACCCCGTTCATCTGCCGCCAGGTACTGATACATGGTTTTTAAAATGAGAATTGCTGGGCGCGTTACAGGCGTGATTGACAGACTTCTCCCGCGGGGGGAATGGGAGGCCCGCGTGGATGTCCTTGAGGGCGGCAAAAGTCCGGCAATGGGCCTTGTTGAGGAGGCGCAATGCGTACTTCCGGTTTTTGTACCCGGTAATGCTGATGAATTCGTCCAGGATGAGTGACTTTTCTTTCCGTCCGGCTTTCTGATAGCGGGAACGGACCTGCCTGGCAACCGCTTTTTTCTCTTGCATAGTTAACCCCAATTTGACCTCCGATAGGCGCAGTTGCCGGATAGCCTGTCTTAATTTGGGTTGCTTTTTTGATGAGGCAACGTGGTACCTGGAAAAAAAACGCATGGGACGATATACTTTTCTCAATATGGAATTAACTCAGGAATTTATTGATACCCTTACGGTGAACGAAATAACACTCATGAAGAAAATTGCGGAGCAGCTTTCTATCACGGTAGGGCAGGTTTCAGCGGTGGTTGGGTTGCTGGCGGAGGGGAGTACCGTGCCGTTTATCGCCCGGTACCGCAAGGAGCGGACCGGAAGTTTGGATGAAGTGCAGGTGCGGGATGTGGGCCACCTGTTTACCGGCGGGAAGAATCTGGAAACCCGGCGTATTGAGATCATCCGGGGGATTTTTACTCAGGGGAAGCTGACGGAGCCGCTCTACGAAAACATCATGAAAGCGGCGGCCCTTGCTGAACTTGAGGATATCTACGCGCCTTACAAGCGCAAGAAGAAAACACGGGGTATGCTGGCCGCCGAAAAGGGACTTGAACCCCTGGCGGACGCGATGACCGGACTTGAGGAAGCGGCGCTCCGCGTCCGGGCGGCGGAATTTGTGCGCGAAGACGCGGAACGGCCTGAGTTGTCGGTGGCGTCTGTTGAGGACGCGCTCCAGGGGGCGATGGACATTCTCGCCGAGCGGGTGTCCCAGGATACAAAGAACCGGGCGGCGGTGAAAGCCTTCTATATTAAAGACGGCCGCGTCATCGTCAAAGCGTCCGGGAAAGAGGGTGTGGGAGACGAGGCGGCGAAGAAGACATCCACCTACCAGATGTATTGGGACTACACGGAGTCTCTGTCCCAGATCAAACCCCACCGGGTATTGGCGATAAACCGGGGGGAACGGGAAGGGGTTCTCGACGTTACGATAGACGTGGACGCGGACACGGCGGTAACGCTGCTCCAGAAGAACTACGAGCTTTACAACGACTACCACAAGACCGCCGTTGAGGACGGGCTCAGGCGGCTCCTCTCCCCGGCGGTGATCCGGGAGATCCGGGGAGACCAGGGGGATATGGCGGACGAACACGGAATTTCCGTGTTCAGCCGGAACCTCAAAAACCTGCTCATGCAGCAGCCTATCAAGGGTACCCGCGTGCTGGGGATAGATCCGGGGGTCAGGACGGGGACCAAGTGCGCGTTTCTGGACGACACCGGGAAATATCTGGGAAGCGTGGTCATCTACAACCACAAGGCGGAAGAGGCCAAGCGGCTTCTTCTTGAAGGGATTAAGCGGTATGACGTGCAGCTTCTCGCGGTGGGGAACGGGACGGGCACCCGGGAAGTGCAGGCGATCGTGTCCCAGGTGATTTCCGAAAACAGCCTGGAGGTCCTGTACACGGTGGTGGACGAGGACGGGGCTTCGGTGTACTCCGCCAGCGACATAGCCCGTGAGGAATTCCCGGAGCTGGACCTGACCATACGGGGGGCGATTTCCATTGGCCGCAGGCTTCAGGACCCGCTGGCGGAACTTGTCAAGATCGATCCCAAATCTATAGGGGTGGGGCTTTACCAGCATGACGTGAATCAGAAGCAGTTGTCGGAAACCCTGGATGAGGTGGTGTCGTCGGTGGTGAACAACGTGGGGGTCAACCTCAACACCGCCAGCGCGTCGTTGCTCAAATACGTGTCAGGGATCAACAGCGGTCTGGCGCGGAAGATCGTGAGGTACCGGGACGAAAAGGGCAAGATCGCCAGCCGGGAAGAACTTACCGCCGTGCCGGGGATGGGGCCGAAAAGCTATGAACAGTGCGCGGGATTCCTCAAAATACCCGAAAGCGCCAATCCCCTGGATAACACCTGGGTACATCCTGAGAACTATGGGATCGCCCGGGATATGCGCGGTACGATTACGACGACCGGCGGCCTGACCTCCGCGGAGGCGGCGCGGTTAAAAGAGAAGTACGGCGTCGGGGACGCCACCATCGCCGACATAGCCGAGGAACTGAAAAAGCCGAACCGGGACCCCCGGGATGAATATCCCAAGCCCATCATGCGCAAAGGGGTGATAACCTTTGATGACTTGAGCGAGGGGATGAGCATCACCGGCAAGATCAAGAACGTGGTGGATTTTGGGGCTTTTGTGGATGTGGGGATCAAAGAAACCGCCCTGGTTCACATTTCCCAGATGAGCGACCGTTTTGTGAAGAATCCGCTGGAAACGGTAAAGGTGGGAGATGTCCTGGAATTCCGCATCCTCGAAATAGACCGGGACCGGAAGCGCATCAGCCTTACCCGGAAGACCAATCCCGGTCAGGGCGCGGACGGCGGTCAGACCCGGCAGAGCGGCGTCTCCGCGCCGGCGGACAAGCCGGACGAAGGCAGAGAACATAAGCGGGGGGCTGCGGTTAAGAAGGCCGGCATGGAAGGGGGGAATGGTCCGGGCGGGGCGGCCCGGGGCTTCGGCAAAGGGAGCCGGGACGATGACGGGACCATGTACAACCCCTTCGCGGATGCATTCCGGAAGTCCCAGGAGAAGAAGAGCAGGCGGTAAAAAGGGTGGTTTGTAACGGCGGGGACTAAAGGACAATTCAAGGAGCAATCCTAAGGAGCATCGCTTATGAAGATAAAGTATCGCTTAAGCAGTATGGTTACGAGAATGATGGTGTTTGTTATAGCGCTTCTATCGTTTATTCTGCTTAACCGCGCTTCCTCGACCCAAATGGCCACCGCGTTGGAAAGCCAGGAACGCCTCGCCGCGGAACAAGCCCGGATTATTCAGATGCGGTACGAGTTCTATTTACGGACCGCAGGCGCCCTGGCGGACACGTTAGTCGATTTTGACGCCGCCAATACAGGCAGGCAGCGCAACCGCTTTGAACAGCTCATGAAGTCTATCATTATCTCGGAAGAACGGGCGGTCGGCACCTTTGCGGTGTTTAAGCCCGATACCATAGACCCGGGGATGGACGCCCTCTTCGCCGGGGAGCCGGGCGGTACCGAGTCCGGCCAGTGGGCCCCCTGGTATACCCGCCAGACCGGGAACATAGAATTCTTAACGTTTAATGACGTGCCGGCCATGATGAACATCATAAACGGTCCTGACGCGCGGAGGGAAACAATCGACAACCCGGTTCTCCAGATGGTAGCGGGCAGGAATACCTATGTCGCTAAGGTCAGCGTTCCGGTCATTCACCGCCGGACGAACGAGGTAATAGGCCGGGTGGGGATAAACGTGAATACCGCGTATACCCAGCCTGAAGAAGATAAAAGATTCGATAGATAAGATAACGAAGTCGACGGACAACGTGCTGAACAAGTTTGAGGCGATAGACGGCGGGGTACGGACGGTATCGGAGCAGGAAGAGAACATACGGAACACGATGGAGGAACAGAGCGTGGGGAGCCGGCAGATACTGGAAGCGATAGGGCAGTTGAACGAGGCGATGGGGATGGTCAAAGGAGAGTCTGACGAGATGCGTGAGGAGAGCCGGAACCTGGAACTGGTAACTCAGGAGATCACTGCGGGGATGAACGAGATGGCCAGCGGGGCGGATCAGATCAATACGGCGGTGAACCGGATCAACGCAATCAGCGGGGACAACAAGGAAAACATTGAGATACTGGTTCGGGAAGTATCCAAATTCAAAGTAGAATAGGATACGGGCGTCCAAAACCCATCCGTAACCCCATCCGTCGAGCGGTTTGTTGCGCTGTGCGCATAAAATCGAAAAATCGCCGGTTAGGCGCTTCTTCCAGGTATTCCTGCCGTTCTGAAATGCGGCGGTTTATGTTGTTTCGGCTTATTTTGTTCCACCGGTATGAATTTGCTGATAAATGTGACGATAATATGACGATATTGAAAGTATAATAACTGAGAGGAGTCAGCGTTGGCATCATATGGGAGGTCCGGTATCATCGGCAAGGTTATAGTTCTTCTGATTCTTATCCTTGCGATGGTTGCCGGGGGGATAGTGTGGTTTGATTATCTTAACCTCATTGACATGAAAACTGTCCTTGCGCCGGTTTACGGGTTAATAAACCGCGAGGGGCGGACTCTTACCGAAGCCCCCCCGGAAGAGTTCATTTCCTTGGATGCGGAACGTCTGGCCGTCAGGCTTGAGGCCCTAGATCTGCGAAACCTGGAAATGGAAAAGCAGGAACAGGATATCAGTACCCGCCTGGCGGAGCTTGAGCAAATGGCCCAGGAATTGGAAGAACGGCAAAAAGCGCTGGATGAACGGGAAAAATCCTTTAATGATATGGTCGAACAAGCCGAAATAAAAGAGAGCAACATCGAACAGTACGCCCGTTATTTAACGGGTATGCCCCCGGAACGGGCGGTGGGTATTATTACCGCAATGGAAGATCAGGCTGTTATTGATGTTTTAAGAATGACCGAGGACATCGCCCAGCGGGAAGGGGCTGTATCTGTTGTGGCTTATTGGCTGTCTCTTCTGCCTCCCGAACGGGCGGCGGAGTTGCAGCGAAAAATGGCCGCGAGGCCCCCAAGCCTGAATTAAAGACCGGTAAAGCCCCGGGGCTGTTCGGCCCTGGTGGGTTTACCCGGGTTTTGATGTTCATACCGTTCGGTCTTCCATTAAGAGCCTGTGAAAGAGCGCGTGGTATTGCGTTTTTTCCCGGGTCTTACATTTGAGATGAGGAGGCCGGGCAGTGATTCAAGTATCTCCCCCTATGCAATCCAGTGAAATTCCCGAAGCGCGGCAAAGCGCGTCCCCTTCCCCGGAGAATAAAAAACCGGAAAAGGAAGAAGGCCAGGGGGCCTTTGCCAAACTGCTGGCGGGGCTTCTTCAAAAAACCAGTAAATCTGAAGCTGAATTTGCCGCCTCCGGTATGGACGGGAGCGGAAGCGGTGAAAAATCGGGGAACCCTCCCCCCGCCGGCGGGGCCGGGGAAGTTCTTTCCGTTGCCGAAGGCGCCGGGGAAGCCCGGAAGGGTAAAAAACCCGGTTCCTTCCCCTTCAAGGAAGGCAAAGCTGCGGAAGAGGCCGCGAAAACAGACGCACTGTCCGCCAGGGAAAGGAAGCGCCTGCCGTCCGGTTCTCATGAGGAACAGGCGGCGGATGGAGTGAGTGCGGACCTTGTTGCGGACGCGGCGCGCGCCCGTTCTGTTCCGGAGACCGGCGGGGGGAAGGAAGGCGGAGAGGCCGTCCGGGATTGGGGCGTCTTGTCAGCCGGTACGCCCGGCGCTGGGGAGGAGGCCCTGGAAGCGGACGCCGCGCTTGCCGGGGACGGCGTTGTTCTTTCCCGGACCTTCACGGGAGTTTCCGATCAGGATTATCCTGGAGAAGAACATCGAGCTATGGAAGAGCGCGGCCTTCCTGCCGGGGAGGTTTCCCGGGACGCCCTGGAAGACTTTCCGGTGGAAATCCGTGATTCAATGCAGAATTTTCGTATTCCGGTACGGGAGGATGCTGAAAAGGACGGGTGGAGCGCCGGGGAAACGCGGATCAGGGATCGCCGGCGGGGGCGGTCTAGTTCTGAAGCCGGGGATATACGCGCCGGGCTTGATAAACGGGACAGGGCCGAAGGCCCGCGCTCCTTTGCCGAAGCGGGGAAGGGTTCGGAGGCGTCCCCTGAGGGGGGCCGGGAACCTGGAGGGAATTCCCCAGGGCAAAATTCTACGGAACAAAGTTCTGTGGAACTTATGGTGGAACTCCGCTCTATGGGAAAGACCCAAGCTGAAATCAGTACCGAACGGGAATTCCGCCCGCTGCAAAGTTTTCAAACTACGCTTGCCCGGGAACTTCATGAAAATCTCAACGGCGATATAGTCCGCCACGCTTCGGTCATGCTTCGGAACGGCGGGGAGGGGACTATCAGGCTTTCCCTGAAACCCGAAACTTTGGGAAGTGTAAAGATACGCCTGGAAATAACCGAAAATAGGATAACGGGTCGTATCATTGTTGAAAGCGGCGAGGCTTTTAAGGCGTTTGAACAGGAGCTTCATGCTCTGGAACAGTCCTTCCGTGATTCGGGATTTGACGGCGCGAATCTGGAAATGGCTTTTGCGTCCGATGGACGGGAAGGCCGCCAGGAACGGGAAGGGGACAGCCTTTTTTCCGGACGCCGCGCGGCTTTACGGTATGATTCCGCCCTTTCTTCCGCTGAAAGCCAGGAGGAAGGTCAATGGCTGGGGATACGCCTGGACAGGTACGGGCGGACGCTGGTCAACGTATTGGTATAGGTGCAATAGTAAGGAGATTGGGAATGGAATTTCAAGGAAACAGCATCCAGCCGGTTTTAAGTTCGCAGGATATAGCCGACCTTAACCGGATAGTGAGGGAACATAACGCGAAAACAAACCAGGGGAAGAATCCTCAGCAGGCTTTGGGAAAGGATGATTTTTTGAAGATCCTTATTACCCAGCTTTCTTACCAGGATCCCACCGCGCCTATGGAAGATAAGGAATTTATCGCTCAGATGGCTCAGTTTTCGACGCTGGATCAGATGACGAGTATGGCTAACGATTTTAACCGGCTCACCAATATGCTCGCCGGCACGGAGGCCGCGTCTTCTTTGGGAAAATCGGTAGAAGTGGTTGAGGGCGAGCAGGTTGTTCAGGGGACGGTCAAGGCGGTCAGCCGGGGCGATGTTCCCCAGGTGCTGGTTAATGGAACGTACTATTCCTGGAACCAGGTAACTAAGGTTTTTGAGGAATAAGGAGAAGCTGTCATGATGCGATCATTGTATTCCGGCGTTTCGGGACTTCAGAATCATCAAACCCGTATGGATGTGATAGGTAATAATATTTCCAACATCAATACCACCGGATTTAAGAAAGGGCGGGTAAATTTTCAGGATATACTGTATCAGCAGATCAGCGCCGCGGCCCGGCCAACCGAAGAGGTGGGCGGGGTAAACCCCAAAGAAGTCGGCCTTGGGATGACGATTGCTTCTATTGATACTATCCATACCCAGGGTTCCCTCCAGACTACCGGGGTAGGGACCGATTTAGCTATTCAGGACGCGGGGTTTTTTGTACTCAAATCCGGGGAACAAACGTATTATACCCGGGCCGGGGCTTTCGGCCTGGACGAAGAGGGTACAATGGTAAATCCCGCTAACGGGATGCGGGTCCAGGGCTGGATGGCCCGGACTATAGACGGCGTTGAGATGATGGATGTTTCCCGGGAAGTGGAAGACCTGCTCATCCCTATTGGCGGGAAAGACGCCGCCCGGGCTACGACGTCGGTTAATTTTGCCTGTAATCTCGATAAACGCACCCCTATCATCCCCGAAGGGGCGGCTCAAGCGGACATCTTGCAGGCAACCTGGACCACGGAAATCAAAATTTTCGATTCCTTTGGGGAAGCCCATGTTCTGCGGGTCCAGTTTAGCCGGGTTCCCGAAACCCAGAACAGTTGGACCGCGGCGGTTGTTGTGGACCCGGAAAATCCTGATCCCACCAATACCGCGGTTGGGTTGGGCGATGCCGCCCCCGCCGCCGGAGACCCCAACGCCTTTACAGTAAATTTTTCGAATCTGGGGACCCTGGCGTCGGTAGTGGACGCCGCCGGCAACGTTTCCGCGGAAGAGGGGGACGTGGTCATGCGGGTCGCCTTTGATGTGCAGGGCGCCGAGCCGGGTGCAGACGGCGCTCTGGTTCGCCAGGAATTTGACCTTAACCTGGGTACGGTAGGGGGCCTCATTAATACCGTTACTCAGTATGCGGAATCCAGTTCCACGAAGGCTGTTGTCCAGGACGGTTACGCAATGGGGTATTTGGAAAACTTCAAGATAGATCAGAGCGGGGTCATTACGGGAATATTTTCCAACGATACCAACCGGGTTTTGGGGCAGGTGGCATTGGCAAGTTTTCCCAACCAGGGAGGGCTGGAAAAGTCCGGGGATAGCAACTATGTGGTATCCAGTAATTCAGGGTACGCCAATATAAGCCCCGCCCAGACGGCGGGGAAGGGAAAGA
This sequence comes from Spirochaetaceae bacterium, assembly GCA_031255315.1. The sequence goes on along the minus strand of JAIRSS010000254.1, from coordinate 31,053 downwards.
TCATCGCCGGAGCCCTGGAGATGTCCAACGTGGACATGGCCGAACAGTTCACCGACATGATTGTAACCCAGCGGGGTTTCCAGGCGAATTCCCGGACGATACAAACGGCGGATCAGCTTTTGCAAGAGCTTCTGACGCTAAAACGGTAACCGGAGTTAACCGTTAAAAACGAGGAGTGAGGAACCGGATGGAAACAAAGTGAGGGGTCTCTTTGTTTTTGCCCGGGTTCTTTAATCAAAAAACCATGATAAAAGTAACCCGTCTTGACGGAAAAGAGTATTATATTAATCCTCATCAGATAGAATCTCTTGAGACACGGCCTGATACGACGCTGCTTATGCTCTCGGGAAAATACGTGGTGGTCCGGGAACCTGCGGATGAGGTTGTCGACCGTATTGTGGCGTACCGTCGGCGTATAGGCGGTTTTAAGAACGAGGAGTAGTGCATGGATATATCAACTCTTATAGGTTTGGCCGGATGTTTCGGCATGGTTGCTTTGGGAATCATCACCGGAGGTTCCGGCCTTTTGACGTTCTGGGACCTTCCTTCGTTTTTAATCGTCGTATTAGGCTCTTATTTCGGCCTTTTTACCTTTAGCAGTCTGTCTACAACCATTGGGGTGTTTGGTTCGATACGGCTTACTTTTAAAGTTCCCAATTTTAACGAAAAGGGAATCATCGCCAAGCTGATGGCGATGTCGGAAAAAGCCCGGCGTGAGGGACTTCTGGCTCTTGAAGAAGAGTTGGAAGACCTGGATGATGAGTTTATCAAGAAGGGGTTGCGCCTGGTGGTTGACGGTACTGATGCGGAGGTTATCAGGACCCTCATGGAGACCGAACTGAGCCAAATGCAGGAACGCCACGCGGCGAAAATATCGGTTATCAACATGTGGGGTACCTTGGCCCCCGGCCTCGGAATGCTGGGTACTGTTATTGGTCTTATTGGTATGTTGAGGAACCTGGAAGATAAAAGCGCTCTGGGTCCCAATATGGCCGTCGCCCTTATTACCACCCTTTACGGGTCCATTATGGCAAACCTGGTGATGATCCCCTTGAGCGGCAAACTGAAAGCAGCCGACGCGGTGGAATCCAAGGTCAGAGAAATGGCGATTGAGGGCGTTCTTTCCATCCAGGCCGGTGATAATCCCCGTATTCTGGGGATGAAGCTCCTTTCGTATCTTGATCCTGACGCTCGTAAGGCCGTTGAATCAGATATCTTAAAGGATTGATATGGCAAAGAAGAAGAAGAAGAAAGCCGATGCGGGCAGTGCCGGCGGGGAGTGGATCGTAACCTATTCAGACATGGTTACCCTGATGCTCTGTTTCTTTGTCGCCCTCTTCAATCCCGAGGATGTTGATCCGACTCAGCTTGCCGCTATGGTTTCGGCCTTTAACAATAGTGGTTTGGGGGCTTCTTTGGGGGGCAACACCCTTACGGAGGGGAAAAGCGCCGATTTAGGAAACACGATTATGTCCCTGCCTGCTATGGATTCGGGCCGTTCTTTGGGAACCGCTCTGAAAAAGGCGATGAGCATGTTTCAGTCGGAAATCAGGTCCAACAAGGTACGGATCAGCCATAATGAACGGGGGGTGGTTATTTCCCTGGCGTCGGATGCGTTCTTTAATCCGGCGAGCGCCCGGATCAATATAGAGGAGACCCGGGACATCCTGTTGCGGCTGGGGACCTTCCTGGCCTCCGATGAAGTCAGCGGCAGGAAATTCCGCATCGAAGGCCATACCGATAATACGCCGGTTGATCCGGAAGGCCCGTGGGAATCGAACTGGGAACTTTCTACCAGGCGTTCTATTAGCGTCCTCCATTATCTTACCGGCATAGGGGTAGAGGAAAACCGTTTCCAGGTGGCGGGATTCGCTGATACGGAGCCTATAAGCCGGAACGACACCCCCGAAGGCCGGGCCTATAACCGGCGGGTGGATATCGTTATCTTGGATGAGGGGCATTTATAGGCGTTCGATAAGTCAACTATCGAATGGGGCTGTTCCAAAACTTCAGTTTTGGAACAGCCTCGAATATATTTGCATAGTTTTTCGTTTTAATATACGATAATATAGTGAGTGAGGTATCAGAGGATGTCTGATAATAATGACGAACTTAATGAACTTGGTGAAGGCGAAGGATCGGAAAAGAAGAAGTCGAAAAAAGCATCCGGTTTAGCCCTGTTATTGCCGAATTTGCTTAAATTTGTGGCAATAGGGCTGGGGGCGTTGGTTTTTATTGTTACCGTGGCGGTGATTACCTTTAACATCCTCAGTAAGGGAGGGCGGAATCAGACCGTGGTGGCGGAATCTTCATCCCCCTGGATCGGCAAACGTCCGGAATATCAGATGTTTACGTCTATAGGTACCGTCCGGACCCGTACCAAGGACGCGACTCCATATTCGGTGGTGATTGATATGGTTATAGGGTATGATATAAATGATAAAAATACTCAGAACGAATTGACCACCCGGTTATATGAACTCAAGGATTTCGTTCGGAGTTTTTTTAGCAGTAAATACCGGGAAGACCTGTTGCCTTCTAATGAGACTCGCTTGAAGCAGGAGATAGTCGAAGCCCTGAATACCCGGGTATTGGATTCCGCCAAGGCCCGGATCGTGTTGTTTAATCAATTGGACGTGATGGAGATGCAATGACGGAAGTTCTGTCCCAGGAAGAAATTGATCAACTGCTTACCGCGATTAACGCGGGAGACGCGGAGCCGGAGGATTTCCGGCCCGCTGCGGATACCCGCAAGATCAAGATCTACGATTTCAAGCGGCCGGATAAATTCTCCAAGGATCAGATACGCACCGTCTCTATCATGCATGAATCCTTTGCCCGGCTCACTACGACCAGCCTTTCGGCGCAGCTCCGTTCTATGGTTCATGTCCATGTGGCCTCGGTTGACCAGCTTACCTATGAGGAATTCATCCGATCTATACCGACGCCCACCACGCTGGCCATTATCAATATGGACCCCCTAAAAGGGAACGCCATTTTGGAGATAGATCCGGCGATAAGCTTTTCTATTATCGATCGTCTTTTTGGCGGTACCGGGGAGGGGACAAAATCCCAGCACGAACTTACGGACATAGAACAGTCGGTTATGGAGGGCATCATTGTTCGTATTTTGGGCAATATGCGGGAAGCCTGGGCTCAGGTCATCGACCTGCGGCCCCGGCTTGGGCAGATTGATACCAATCCTCAGTTTGCTCAGATTGTGGCCCCGACAGAAATGGTGGTTCTTGTAACCCTGGAAACCAAAGTAGGGGATATTGAGGGAATGATGAATTTCTGTATACCCTACTTGACTATTGAACCAATTATCGGAAAATTATCGGCCCAGTTTTGGTACTCCTCGGTACGCCGGGGTACGACAACGGAAAATCTGAACTTATTAAAAGATAAGCTTTCAACGGTCGATGTAAATGTAGTAGCTGAAATTGGAAAAATACAGATTCCAGTTCGGGATGTATTGTCTCTGCGGGCTGGCGATATTATACAACTTTACAGCGTCCGGGTGGGGGATCCCTTCTCTCTTAGTGTAGGCAACAAACGGAAGTTCCTGTGCCGGCCTGGAGTTATCGGTAGGAAGATGGCGGTACAAGTGATTAAAAAAATCGCCGAGTTGGAACAGAATGAATTTGAAGAGCTTTCAGTCGAGGGAGGGGATTTATTATGAGTGACGGCGCTCTTTCACAGGACGAAATTAACGCACTGTTATCGGGGGTAAACCCGGAAGAAGGCGGGGTCTCTTCGCCGTTTTCAGGCGGTTCCGATGATGATTTGCGGGCGATACAGGATTTCCTTTCCTCCACTACAAACGCGTTGTCGTCGAATCTTTCCACGATGACTAATTCCGAGGCGTCTCTTAAAAATTCTCAAACCTCGTTTACCAACCGGGATGTTTTTTTACAGGAGCTGCCGGATAAGGTAACGGTTACCCGGATAAACTTCAGTTCCGGATTCCCAGGGGAGCATTTGTTCCTCATGCCGGAGGATACGGCCAAGGGTATTGCCAGCCTCATGAATAAAGAGGAGAATATTACCCTGGACGAAATGGCCATGTCGGTAATAGGGGAGGCGGTTTCCACAATGGTGGGAACTCAAATCACGTCCCTGAGCGGCAAGACCGGTAACAACGCCGTCGCCGCGACTCCTCCGGAAACGGCGAATGTTCCCAAAGCGGCGGCGGCGTTGCCCGGGGGGGATTTTTTGGCCGCCGCCTACGAACTTACCTTAGGGGATGGTAAGTCTCACAAACTTTGGGAGATTCTGGGCGCCGATGTTGCGGGTAATATAGCCCGGGCCTTAACCCGCGGCAGTGATGCCACGGGAAACGGGAGTTCCGGAGTGCAGAGCATAGGCGGCGGCGATTCCAATAGGGAGGCCGCCGTGAATATGGGGGGCGGTATTATGGGGGGAATGTCAGGCGGCAACGGTTTTGCTGGAAATTCCGGCGGCGGTATGAGACCCACGAATGTGCAGTCAATTCAGTATCCGAGCTTCACACCCCAAACGAATCCCCAGGAACAGGGTAATATCGGTCTCCTCATGGATGTTTACATGGAGATGACCGTTGAATTGGGCCGTACCCGCAAACTCATCAAAGAAATCTTGAGTATGGGGGAAGGGACTATTCTTGAACTGGATAAGCTCGCGGGCGAACCGGTGGACATCCTGGTGAATCACAAACTCATCGCCAAGGGTGAGGTTGTAGTCATTGATGAAAATTTCGGCGTCCGGGTTACGGAAATTGTATCGCCCATGGAAAGAATGGCCGATATGTGATGGACATGACAACTATTCTGGGGTATACTAAAAAAAGGCCGCTGTTCCGAAACTCAAGTTTTGGAATGGGTTCTCTGGTTAATGTAATGGTTTACATTTGTATAAATAAACTGAAAGTGGAAGACTTGACAGATTAAAACCAGATCAGTTTGTACTTGGGAGGGGAAAAACTGAGTCGACTTCATGTAGGTTTGGCATTGATTTGCCTCACACTTGCCATATTTAATCAAAATATTCATCTTGCCGCGCAGGAGGCGGGTAATCAGGGGGAAGTAGTATTTCCGTCTGGAAATGATGTTGCTCCCCAGGCCGGGGGAACAGGGGCGCCGGATGAATCCGCGTTCATTCTGGGAGAAGCGGAGCAGGGGATCAGTCCTCCCCCGGTTTCATCGGGATTCGTCGTTTTCAGGACGGTTCTGACCCTTGCCTTGGCGGCCGCCGCCGTTTACGGCGTTGTGTTCTTTATACGCCGGTCGTTCCGTCCGCGGGAACGCCGAAATTCGTATCTTAAAGTGCTTACCAGCGCCCATCTTGGGTCTAATCGTTTTGTCCATGTGGTAAACTTAGGGAACCAGGCGTGGCTGGTAGGATCCGGGGAAGGCGGGGTCTCCTGTATCGCCGAAGTGGAGGATCGGGAAACGCTGGACGCTTTACTTCTGGAAGATTCTCAACGACAGGCCGAATCAGGGAAACGGATTCCAGATTTTCGCACCCTTTTCCACCGTTTCGGCGGTGGCGGAGGTCCTGAGGATGATGTCTCCCGAGGTTCAGGATATTCGGCGGACAGTGTGCGGAAAAACAGGGAAAGGCTCAGGGGGTTATAGGAATGCGGCCAAAGCGGATTACGGTCCAAAGGATGTTTTTTCTGCTTCTGGTATGGGCCCCCCTGTTTCAGGCGGCGGCCCAGACGCCGCCTTTTCCCGGCATGTCCACCGAGGGAACCATGTCTATTCCCGCTCCTCCGGCGGACCCGGTGATTCCATTCGTGGACCTTACCATTCGAAACCCCGAATCAGGGCAGGAGGTGGCTTTTTCCCTCCAACTTCTCTTATTAATTACGGTTCTCTCCCTTGCGCCGAGCATTATTATTTTGATGACGAGCTTTCTCAGAATTTCCATTGTTCTGGACTTTATCAAACGAGCCCTGTCCCTCCAGCAAGTCCCTCCCAACCAGGTGATTCTGGGGATTTCCCTGTTCTTGACCGTCTTTATCATGTGGCCTACCTTTACGACGGTGTATGAGAACGCCTTCCGGCCCCTGGCGGACGGCGAAATATCGGTGGAAACCGCCTACAGGGAGGCCGAATCCCCCATGCGGCTCTTTATGTACCGCCAGATGCAGGGAAACCCGGAGAACATCAGGCTTTTTATGGCTATGCGGGGCCTGGACAGGCCGAACACCCTTGCGGATGTTCCTACCTATGTGCTTATCCCCGCTTTTATCCTTAATGAACTGACGGTCGCATTTAAAATCGGGATATTGCTTTTTATTCCTTTTATTGTTATTGACATGGTCGTAGCCAGCGCCCTTATGTCTATGGGTATGATTATGCTGCCGCCGGTTATGATTTCCATGCCGTTCAAGCTCATCCTTTTTATTCTCGTGGATGGGTGGGGGCTTTTGACGGATCAGATAGTCCGTTCCTTCGTTTAGGAGAAACCGGTGAGTATAGGTGAAATCACATCCCTCCTTCGGGGGGGGATACTGGAAACTTTGTTCTTAGCCGCTCCGCTTCTGATTTCCGCTTTGGTTGTGGGCCTGGTGGTAGCTGTTTTACAGGCTACCACATCCATACAGGAGCAGACCCTGACCTTTGTTCCCAAGGTCATCGCCATCCTTCTGGTCCTGGGGTTTCTTGGGGGCTGGATGTTTTCTTCATTAGGCGATTATACTGTGCAGCTTTTTCGGATGATTCCGGATATGGCGAGGTGAGCCGGTGTTTGACGAAATTCTACAAGCCGCGCCGGTGTTTCTTCTGATCGCCGTGCGGGCGTTAGCGATGATAGAGACCGCTCCGCTCCTTTCTTCCGAGGCGGTTCCCCAGGTTGCGAAGATCGCCTTGTCGGGGTTTGCGGCCTACGCGGTGTTTCCGGCGGCCCGGAACGTCCCCTTCTTTAGCGGGGTCAGTCCGGAACTTTTCGGCCTTTCGTTTGTGTTCCTGGCGGTCGGGGAAGCGATTATCGGGATCATCATCGGGTTCTTTCTTACGATTTTGTACGCCGCCTTTTCCACCGCCGGGCAGTTCTTCTCCCTCCAAATGGGGTTCGGCGCATCTGAAACTTTCGATCCCCTGTCTCAGATAGAAAACCCCCTCATGGGTCAGTACCTTAATCTGGTGGCTATGCTGGTTTTTCTGTCCACAGGAGGGTTCCAGCAGCTTTTCCTGGGAGGTTTTCAGCGGTCCATCCAGTCCCTGAGCACTCCGGCTCTTGTGGCGGGTCGGGAGACGGTCGTGAATATGCTTGCAACAGGGCTTTCCCGGCTCTTTTTGGACGCCATCATCATTTCCTTGCCCATCCTTGGGACCCTGTTCCTAACTTCCCTGACGACGGGGCTCATCTCCAAGTCCGCCCCGCAGATTAACATCCTCTCCGAAGGGTTCCCCATTTCTATCACCGCGGCCTTTATCCTCATTGCCGCGACCTTGCCCTTTATGGTGGAGGCTTTTGGCCGGGTAGTAAACGCGGCATTCGCGTCTCTTGAGTCCCTCTATATTCAGATCGGCAGTCAAATTGAGGGGCTGTAGGGTGGATAGGAATTGGCGGGGCTTTGGCCGGATAGCACCTATTGTTTCGATTCGCTATGGAAAGATACTCCGCGCCCTTCAAATGAGTCCCTTTGCCGGGATTTTTCGCAGGCCGGCGCCCGTCAATCATCACGTCCCGCAGGGGCGCCACGAATTTTTTTTCGACGCCGCCTACCACGCGGCTCTCAACATGGACCTTCAGTGGTTCGCCGCCGAAGATGAGGGGCGTACCGAGGAGCCTTCAGAATATAAGATACGTAAGGCCCGGGAGGAAGGCCGGGTCGCGAAGAGCCAGGAGTTAACCGGCGCTCTCGTGCTGCTTCTTCCGGCGCTGGCGATATTGATCCTGGCGCCTTCCATGCTCAAGACCTGCGTGGAAATGCTGCGGTTTTTTTTCCTCCGTATTGCGGATCTGGATCCGGTGAAAGACCGAATCGTCGCGGAGGCTTTTTTCCGGTATTTTATCCGCTTGGCGCTGCCCGTCGTCGTGGTATCCGTAATTGCGGCGGTCTTTGCCAATCTGGTACAGACCGGCCCGCTCTTCACCACGCAGCCGCTGGCGCCGAACTTTTCTAAGATCATTCCACGGTTCGGCAAGTATTTCCAGCGCATGTTTTCTCTGGAGGGATTGTTCAACTTTGCTAAGTCGGTGATCAAGATGATCGTCATAGGCGCGGCAGCCTTTTTCCTGATCCGCTCCGAAATAGAGAAGCTGGCCAACTTGCAGACGGTGAATCTATGGGCGGGGATTACCCTCATAGCGTCCCTGGCGATTAGAATGCTTATTATTTCCGCCCTGTTGTTATTGGTGCTTTCGGTCCCGGACCTGATGTTTCAGCGGTGGCAGTACCGGGAATCCCTCAAGATGACCAAACAGGAAGTCAAGGAGGAGCGGAAGATGTACGAAGGGGATCCGCTGGTGCGGTCGAGGCTCCGGCAGCGTATGCGGGAGGTCATGACCCGGAATATGATGGCCAGTATCCCTAAGGCGGACGTCGTTGTTACCAACCCAACCCATTTCGCGGTGGCCCTGGAGTACCACCAGGGCATGAAGGGCCCTCAGGTAACCGCTAAAGGCGCCGATGAGACGGCTTTTCGAATCCGGCGCATCGCCGCGGAAAACGGGGTGCCCATTGTGGAACATAAGCCGCTGGCCCGGGCCTTATACGCGGAAACTGAAGTGGGGGATATTATCCCAGAGGCGTATTATGAGATAGTGGCAAAGATCCTCGGTACGGTGTGGAGTCTTAACGAGGAACGCCGCAAGGCGGAAGGAATGAGGGCGTAGGAGTAAGGTATGGCGGATGCAGCCGGAATGAACAGACCAAGCGGAATAAACAGGCTCAGTTCTTTTTTCGGGAAGACCGGGGATCCGGATATTTTTATTGCCGTAGCGGTAATCGCGGTGGTGATGATGATTATCGTCCCCCTGCCGACAGTCCTCCTGGATACCTTTATGGCTCTCAATTTGGTTCTTTCCTTGTTCTTCCTTCTTATTGTTTTGTACACTAAAAAGCCGACGGATTTCAGCGTGTTTCCAACAGTGCTCCTGGTGATTACCGTCTTCGGCCTGGCGCTGAATATCTCTTCCACCCGGCTCATTCTGACCCAGGGGGCCGCTTTTAACGGGCGCATGGTCCGGGCCTTCTCCACTTTCGTGGTGGGAAGCGGCGGTACGGAAGGCTTGGTGGTGGGGTTCATCATTTTTATCATTATTATCGCGGTTCAGGCGGTGGTTATCACGAAGGGGGCTACCCGTATCGCCGAGGTAGCCGCCCGGTTTGCCCTGGATGCTATGCCCGGAAAGCAAATGGCTATCGAGGCGGAGTACAATTCCGGGGCTATCAGCGAGGAGGAAGCTCTGGCGCGAAAAAACGATCTCCAGAAGGAAGTCGATTTTTACGGCGCCATGGACGGTTCCAGCAAATTTGTCTCTGGAAACGTAAAGGTGGGGATATTTATTACGGTGGTCAATATTTTGGGGGGGATCATTGTGGGGGTAAGCCTTCACGGGGAGCCGATTGCCCAGGCTATGGGAACCTACATCGCCTTTTCCATAGGCGACGGCCTCCTGTCCCAGTTCCCGGCCCTGTTGGTTTCCACCGCCACCGGTATCATCGTTACCCGTTCCGTGTCTAATGGTACTTTCGGTGAGGATGTGGGAGATCAGTTCAGCAGGGATGAGCGTATCTTCTGGATAGGCGCCGGAGTGCTCTTGCTGTTTTCTGTACTTCCCGGTTTCCCGTGGTATGTGCTTATCCCGATGGCTTTTGTCCTAGGGCTTGTGGCTTTCCGGCTCAGGCAGAGCAGGCGGCGGAAAGTTTCCTTTCAGCAGTCCGCCGCCAGGGCCGCGGAGGCGAAGAAGCCCCGCGAGGAGGAGATGTCCCCGGTGGTGCCGCTGGACCCCTTGTCCCTGGAACTAGGATACGGCCTTATTCCTCTGGTGGATAGAGAAAAAGGGGCGGAACTTTTGGAACGGGTTACCCGTATACGCCGGGAAACGGCCCTGGACTTGGGCATTGTTGTTCCGCGGATACGAATCATCGACAATATGCGGCTTGAGCCTTCGGAGTACTGCTTCAAGATAAAGGGCGTTGACGTGGGCCGGGGTAAGATACGCATGGGCTATTATCTCTGTATTAACCCTGGGGGACTTGTTACGGAAATTCCGGGAGAAAAGACTCGGGATCCAACATTTGGGCTTCCCGCCGTCTGGATCAGTGAAGACCGGCGGGACGAGGCCGAGCGGGCGGGGTATACGGTGGTGGATCCCCCCTCAATTATCGCCACCCATCTTACGGAGATCATCAAGCGCCACGCCGGGGAGATTCTGGGCCGCCAGGAGACGCAGGCCATTCTGGAAACTATCAAAAAGGATTACCCGGCGGTGGTAGAGGAAGCCGTCAAGTCCCTCAGCCTGGGGGATATTCAAAAGGTTCTTCAGGCGCTCCTGGGGGAACGGGTTTCCATACGTAATATGGTAACTATTTTGGAAGCTCTGGCGGATTTCGGCCCCGTAACCAGGGACGCGGGTTTTCTAACCGAAAAAGCCCGGCAGGCATTGGCCCGGCAGATTTGCCTGCAATACGCTGATGAGGGCCGGGTCCTCCGGGTGCTTACCCTGGAACACTCCCTGGAACAGAAAATTCTGGACAGCGGCGTGCAAACAACCGCGGGCATGGTTTCGGCCCTGGATCCTCCGGTCCAGCGGCGCTGGATCGCCTCCCTTAACCGCGCGGTGGCGGCGGTTCACGAGCAGGGGTGGTTTCCGGTTATCCTGTGTTCGGAGCAGGCCCGCAGCCTGGTCAAATCTTCCTGTGCGCGGGAATTCCCGGATTTGACGGTTCTTTCGGTACCAGAGATCGTGAGCGATATTACCCTTGAAGCAGTAGGCGAAATACGGTTGGAATGATCAGGAATAATACTCCAAAATGGCGGAACAGCGCCAAGAGACATATAAAAAATAGAGAGGAAACGGTATGGAGCATTTTACGGAACAGGCGTATACATATTCTGCGTGCATAGAAAAGATCCGGAAAAAGTATGGGAACCGGGCCAATATACTCGTCCATAAAACGATACGGATGGGGGGAATTTTAGGTTTTTTTTCCCGGGAGGGGGTGGAAATGTCGGGAACTGTTTCCCACGATCCTGTAAGAACAGTCTCTGAAAATGATGCCTTTCCCCTGACCGGCGTTTCTTCCCTTCCCGGGGCCGCGCCGCGTTCCGGATTCCCGTCCAGGGCGGAGCCCCCCCGGCTTCCAATGGATTTTGAGACGGAAAGGAAGCGGATTCTCGCCTCTGTTAGCCCCAAAGTTGATCCTACGCTTCAGTTGGTACTGAGCGAAGTCAGAACTATTAAGGAACAAATTGCCAATACGTCGGGGCCCTATGCCGCTGTTTCCGGGGCGGAGCATCCCTCCATAAGCCGTATCCAGGAAATACTGCATAAAAATGATTTTACCCCTCAGTATACGGGAAACATCATAGACCGAATACGGAAGGAATTCGCGCTGGACGGCCTGGAAGATTTCACCGCCCTTCAGGATACGGTGGTGGAGTGGATAGGCGAAAGCATCGCACTCTACAAAGAAGAAAAACTTCGCCGGCATCCCCGGATCATGGTGCTGGTGGGGCCTACCGGAGTGGGGAAAACTACTACCATCGCGAAACTGGCGGCAATCTACGGTACTGGTTTCATCGGACGCCAACCGCTTTCCGTGCTCCTGGTTACCATCGACAACTACCGTATCGGCGCTTCCTATCAAATTGAAAAGTACGGCGATATCATGGAGATTCCTGTCTCCAGCGTGAAGAATCACCGGGACCTTGAACAGGTGATAGCCCTCCATGAGGGTATAGACCTTATCCTTATTGATACCATAGGTAAGAACCCCCGGGCCTCTGTTGAACTGGCGGAAATGAAGCATCTCCTTGACGCCTGCGGTTCTTCCGCGGAGTTCCACTTGACTGTTGCGGCGACTACCAAATCCAGCGACATATCGGAAATCCTCATGCAGTACGAGCCGTTTGGATACCGCTCGGTAATCGTTACTAAAATAGATGAAACCATTCGAGTGGGGAACGTGATCAGCGCCCTTTCGGATCGGGGTAAGCCCATATCGTTTATTACCGAAGGCCAGCAGGTTCCTAAAGATATTCAAAAAGCGGACGTGGTCCGGTTCTTAACTAATCTTGAAGGATTTAAAATAAACCGGGCCAAAATTGAAGAACGATTTCCCTGTAAAAAGACAGATTACATACAATGGAGAGAATAAATGGAAGACCAGGCTGAAAAATTACGAGAAATGATGCGGAACAAGAAAGCCGTCGAAAAGCCCGTTTCTTTCCAGGATGGAAAAAGGACGCGGATTATCACTATCACCAGTGGTAAAGGCGGCGTTGGAAAGACCAATGTGTCGGTGAATATGGCCTTGGCCTACGCCCGGATGGGTAAGAAAGTAGTGGTTATGGATGCGGATTTGGGGCTTGCCAATGTGAACGTCATGTTGAACCTGATCCCTAAATTTAATCTGTACCATGTGATCCGCAAGCAGAAAACCATGCAGGAAGTCATGGTGGACACCGAATATGGTATTTCCATCGTGGCTGGGGCTTCCGGGTTCTCCAAACTCGCCAATCTGAACGAGGAGGAACGGCAGGAATTCATTGATGAGATTGAAAGCCTTGCCAACGCGGATATTATCATCGTGGATACCAGCGCGGGGGTTTCCAACAATGTTCTGGACTTTATCGCCGCTGCGGATGACGCCGTGATCATCACGACGCCGGAGCCTACGGCCATTACCGACGCCTATGGCATCATCAAAATCATCGCCACTGAGATAGATAACTTTGACATGGGGCTTAAGCTGGTGGTAAACCGGGTTAAATCCGCAACGGAAGCAAAGAAGGTGGCGGACCGGATGACCAGCATAGCGGGCCAGTTTTTAAACCTCAAAGTGGAATATCTGGGCTTCATCTATAATGACTCCATAGTATCCCAGGCGGTCATACGACAGAAGCCGTTTATGGTGCTGGATCCTAACAGTCGAGCCTCCCAATGCGTCCAGCACATCGCCGGACGTATGGAAAAGAGCGATACCCGGGAAAACGGAGGATTTGGCAATATGCTTAAGCGCTTCTTTGGCCGTGCCGCTTTGTAGGGGGAACCGGTGTTTAACCTGAAATTGAGCGCCTTGTCGGCGGCGTTAGGATTTGTTTTGTCCCTACTTTTAAGCCTGATAAGCGGCGCGGGAATTTTTTCCCTCCTCCGGGCCGTGATTTTCGGCGCGGGGTTCTTTGTTGTCGGCTCCCTCCTCTATTGGATAGTAAAACGGTTCCTTCCCGAACTTGTACGCTCTGACGACAGCAGCGTACCAGAGGGCATGGACATAGGTTCCCAGGTGGATATTTCCCTGGACGACGGTCTTTCTCTGACCGATGTCCTCCGGCAAGGGGCCAAGAAAGGTTCTCCGGGCGCCGCCGGGGACGTTACGGGGGATGATCGTCCGGCGGCCGGCGGGTTGTCAGCGGACGGAGTGGGGTTGCAGGCCTCCGGCGGGGAGGAGTTTCCTGCCAATGTTGTCGATATACTGGACCAGGGCGGCGAAACAGGTTATACTGCTACCAATATAGTGGATGGGTTTAAGCCCCTTGTCTTTTCCTTACCGGAGATTCCGCCGGGCGGCGGTCTCAAGGACCGGCTTCCGGGAAATCCCGATAAACCTTCGGCGGCGGTTCTTCCTGCCGGGGAGAAAGACGCGGTAGATGTGCTGCCCGGATCGGGGCTCTCGTTTCAGACATTTCTGCCCTTCGGCGATGATTTGGCGCCCCTGGAGGGGAAGAGCGGAAAGCCGGTATCCATGACGTTTCCTGGGGTAACGCGGAACAGCCCGCTATCCGAAAAGGCGGTTGGGGAATTCAAAGGCAAAGAAAAGGAATCGGCCTTGGCTATACAAACGGTATTAAAACGGGATTGAAAGGATAGCTTATGGGGAAGGTCCTCGGGAACAATTCTCCGAATTGTTCCTTGGAACAAAAAATAGAAGAGGAACTGTGGGTTGAATATCGCCGAAATAAAGATCCGAAAATCCGTGAGTCCTTTATCAAACAATACGCTCCTCTGGTAAAGTATGTAGCCGGGAAGGTTGCGGTTGGTATGCCCCATAGTGTTGAGTTTGATGATCTTGTAGGTTTTGGGTTTTTTGGGCTGCTTGACGCCATTGAGCGCTTTGATCCCGAAAAGAATGTAAAGTTTAAAACCTATGCGGTTCCCCGGATCAAAGGGGCGATTTTTGACGAACTTAGGTCTATCGACTGGGTTCCCCGGTCTGTTCGTCAAAAAACGAAAGAAGTGGAGGAAACGATAGGCGCTTTGGAAGCCCAATTGGGCCGAAGCGCTACGGATCAGGAGATTGCTGTGGCTTTGAGGATGGACGAAAATGAATTTCTTAAGACCATGATGAGGATTTCTTCTACATCAATACTCTCGCTTAACGATGTATGGTTTTCCGGGGATGAAAATGACAAGGTTTCTATTGGCGACAGCATAGAATCTCCTGTAAGCCTGAATCCTGATGTAATCGTGGAAAAGAGTGAAATTCGGCAGGTAATCATCAATTCCATCAATGAACTGCCGGATAAAGAAAAAAAAATACTTGTCCTCTACTATTACGAGGATCTGACTCTTAAAGAGATAGGTCAGGTGATGGGTATCACCGAATCCCGGGTGTCCCAACTGCATACTAAAGCCATTTTGCGGCTCCGTTCCAAATTGACGAACGTCCGTAAAGGAATCGTGTAAGGCCATGGTCGAATTTGTCAGGCTTCAGCAAATTATCCAGGATCAGTTCAAACAGGATAAAACGATACGTACTATAGAAGTTGAGGGAGTTGCCGTGGAAGACGCCGTGGCTGAAGCGGCGGCCCTCCTGGGTATCCCCGTCAGACGGCTGGAATATGAGATTATCGAACGGGGCTTCTCCGGATTTTTTGGAGTGGGTCAGAGAAATTGGAAGATCTCTGCCTATGAACGGTATAAAGCCGTTGAGAAAAAAGATGCCGTTGAATACGAAGGCGGTGATATAGACCATCCGAAACTCGTCCTTGAAAATAAGGATGGGGAAGTTTTTGTTCATTTCGATAAAGAGGGTGTGTTCCTTAAAGTTACTCCTCCCCTGGGTACGGGCAAGAAGGCTGTCAAAGATCATGCGTTTAAAGTCCTGGCCGCGCGGAAGGCAACGGATATTGATCACCATCAGGTGAACGCCGTTGTAAAACAGGCGGGTGGCGAGTATACCCTGGTTGGACGGTTTGTGCATAATTCAATGGAGGACGCCTCCGTGTCGGTGAGCATTTCAGAGGATGAGATGAAAGCCTTTGTGTATGTCAATCCTCCAGGACCATCCGGCTGTGATATTTCACTTGAAACATTGGTGAATGTTTTACGGCGCAACCGCGTTGTTTCCGGGATAAACACGGATTTTTTACAGGAATTCGCGGATAAACCGGTCTATAAAGAAAAGATTCTGGCGGCTGAAGGGAGCCATCCTGTAAACGGGCGGGATTCTTATCTACGGTACAATTTTGAAACCGAGAGCAACCGGGTCCATATCCAGGAAGGGGCGGACGGCAGGATCAATTTTAAAGAACTCAACATTATTCAGAATGTGGTCAAAGGGCAGCCTTTGGCAAAAAAGGCGCCGGCGGAAAAAGGTACACCGGGAAAAACGGTAACCGGGAAAACGCTCCCCGCGAAAAGCGGCAAAGACCTGCCGGTATCTTTGGGGGCCAACGTCAGTATTGCCGATGATGGGGTTACGATCATAGCGGATATGAACGGCCAGGTGGTGCTTACATCAGGAAAAATAAATGTTGAACCTGTTTTTGTAGTCCCGGGAAATGTGGATATAAAAACCGGAAACATTATATTTTTGGGGAACGTGATCATCAAAGGCAATGTGGAAGACGGGTTCTCTGTTAAGGCTGCGGGTAACATAGAGGTGAACGGGGCGGTTGAAAGGGCGGAATTGGACGCCGAAGGGGACATCATCGTTCATCAGGGCATAACCGGAAAGAGTACCGGCAGGATAAAAGCCGGACGTTCTCTGTGGGCCCGGTTTATCGAGAACGCCAGGATAGAAGCGGGGGACATGGTGGTGGTCTCAGACGGCATCATCAATTCCTTTGTAGACGCCAACAAACGAGTCATCTGTGAGGGCAAACGGGCCCACATTGTTGGCGGACGCATTAGGGCTATGGAAGAAATAAACGCCAAGGTCCTCGGCAGCCCCCTAAGCGGTACGGAAACTATTTGTGAAGTCGGGTTCGATCCGAAAAGCAAGGAGCAACTGGATATATATACGCTCCAGAAGAATTTTCTGACAAAGGAACTGGAAAAAACCCAGCGTAATCTTCAAACGTTGATACAGAAAAAGCAGGATCAATCGCTGCCGGAAGATAAAGAAGCTTATCTGCAAGAATTGACGGATAAGTGCAACGATTTGACCGGGGAACTGGCGAGTATTGAAAAGGAAACCATGAAGCTCAAGGAATTTCTTAATAATCTGACAAACCGGAGTAAGATTTCGGTTTCCAGCAAAGTATATCCTGGCGTACGAATTACCATTCGGGATGCAACAGAGAATGTACGCAACGGGTACCAGGCGGTAACCTTTATTCTTGAGGAGAGCGGCTTTATAGGGATAACTAAATACGAAGATCCGAAAACTGGTGCGAAAGGAGGATTTAGTGGCGGTTCAGCCTATTGATCTTCAGGTTTTGTTTACTCAAGTAGATAAGGTCGGCAAAGAACAGATGAATCAGAAAGAAGGGGTTCATCTCCAGACCGCCTTACAGGGTGCGCAGCTTCAAAAAAAAATTGAGGAACGGTCTCATTCTGTAACTGAGCTTCAGGATGCCGGTGATGGAACGGAGCGGATCAAGGACAGGAACGCCCGCCGGCGGGGGGGTGAACACGCTTCAGGCCGGAAGCCGGGTGAAAACGATAACGCCGCCGAATCCGAAACCGGCGGGGAGCCGTCCGTAATTCGGGATCCTGCCCTGGGTAAAAACGTCGACATCAGCGGCTAAGATAAAACTATGGTTGTTCCCGTAATTCTTGCCGCCGCCAGCCTTATGTTAAGCGGGTTTTCTTTTCTTTTTTGTTTTGCCTATTTGAAGCGCCGTACTGGAAGGGAACGTATCCTGGTAGAACTCAACGATGAGATTGAGCGGCTTGTCCGGGACGTTAATGAGATAACCAACCGCGATACCCTGTTGGTGGAAGACCGGGTTAAAACCCTTAAAGCTCTTTTGGAAGACATAGACCATCGTATCATCTTATTAGCCGGGGAAGTATCCCGCCGGCGTACCCAGGAAGAGGTCTATGTAGAACTTGGCAAATTTCGCAGTCCTATCGTCGAATCTGATCTTACGGCTTCTGTACCCCTTCCCTCCGCGCCTGTTCCGGCGCCGGCGGGTTCCCCGTCTGCCGCCGGAACAGGCGCGGCGCGGCCTTCGCCTTCTCAAACCTATTCCCCTCATATCGTCCATTCGGCCTCTCCCATTGTCCCCAAACCTCCGCCTTTTGCGGAACAGGTTGCCGGGTTGTACCTGGCTGGATTATCCCCGGAACTTATAGCCGCCCGTTTGGGCGCCGCGTTATCAGAGGTGGAACTCGCTATAGCCCTGGTTGAAGGGCGCAGGCCCTAGTTAGTTGCTTAGACTAAACGCCAAAAATACTTGACAACATGGTCTACCGATTACGCAGATTGGGTAACTCCCGGATCCTATCATGAGGATACGGCGGGTTCCCCGCCGGACAAGGCGAAAGGGCGCACGGCCCCGCTTCATACGAAATCTTCCGGCGGCGGGGCTGTTTTCGCCCGCTCCAGTTCTTCCGCCGCCGCTTCCCATTCACGGGTCTTGCCTTCAACCGCCGCGGCGGCCTCGTCAATCCGGCGCTTCACTTCACGGGCTTTTTCCCCGCTGGAATACACCCGCGGCTGCGCAAGTTCGGTTTCCAGGGCGGCTTTCTCTGCTTCCAGGGCTTCCAGCGCCGAGAGGATCTCCCCTTCCCGCCGTTCCAGCCGCCGTATCAGAGCCTGCCGCTGTTTGCTCTGGACGCGCCGCGCCGCGCCGGGACGGGCGTCCTCCCCGGTATCAGCAGCGGACGTTTTGACCGGGGCGGGAACAGGCGGCTCCGCGTCCGCCTCCCCCCGTTCCCGCTCAAGACGTTCCAGGTAATACCCGTAGCCGCCGTAGAAAAGACGGGCCGCGGCGGGGCCGCCTGACGGCCGGGGGGACAGTTCCAGGGTTTTGGTGGAGAGGGCTTCCATGAACGCGCGATCATGGGAGACAAAGATAATAGCACCGGAAAACCGCGTGAGGGTGTCAAGAAGAATGTCTTTGGAATAAATATCCAGGTGATTCGTGGGTTCATCCAGGATGAGAAGGTTCAGAGGCTTCAGGAGCATCCTGAGCAGGGCAAGGCGGCTTTTTTCACCCCCCGACAAAACGGAAACGGGCTTGAAGACATCGTCGCCCCGGAAAAGGAACGCACCCAGCATATCCCGGACTTTGGGGATAAGGGCGGACGGGGCTTCGGCCTCCAGGTACTCCAGGGCCGAAAGGGCCTCGCCTGAAGGAGCCGCGCCCGTCATAGCTTCGGCGGCGTCCTGGGAAAAATAGCCCGGCGCTATTCCCGCGCCGTATTGCAGAGACCCCGCATAGTCCCGGTCAGCGCCGGAAAGAATCCGCAGCAACGTGGATTTGCCCGCGCCGTTCCGTCCCGCCACCAGAAGGCGCTCGCCCGATTCCAGGTCCAGGTCCAGCCCGGCGAGCACTTGCCGTGAACCGTAGCGCTTCCCGATGCCGCGAAGCGTCAGGGCAACGCGGCCCGCGTGGGGCGGCGGGGGAAAGGTGATACTGATCTTCTTGAAGGATTCAGGAATTTCGATTTTTTCCATCTTCTCCAGTTTCTTAATCCGCTCCTGAACCATAGCCGCTTTGGAGGCTTTGTAACGGAACCGGTTGATCAGCGCCTCGGACCGGGCGATTTCTTCCTGCTGTAGGGCGTATCGCTTGAGCAGGGTTTCCAATTCGGCTTCCCGGACCGCTTCATAGGCCGAATAGTTTCCCGCATACCGTTTAAGGCCGCCGCTGAACAGCTCGTAAACCTCCGCAACCGTAACGTCCAAAAAATACCGGTCATGGGAAACCAGCAGATACCCTCCCGGAAACGACCGGAGCCAGGCTTCCAGCCAGGAACGGGCCTCAATGTCCAGGTAGTTGGTGGGTTCGTCCAAAAGCAGAATGTCCGGCGCTTCAAGCAGAACCTTTGCCAGGGCAATACGCATCTGCCAGCCGCTGGAAAAAGCCGCAACCGGACGGTCGCGATCGGCTTCGGAAAACCCCAGACCTCCAAGGACCTGGGCGATACTCTGCTCCCGGTTATAGTACCCGGAGTTCTCCACCGCGGTTTGGAGGGCGTGGTACTCCTCAAGCAGCGCCCCGGTACTTCCGTCCCCGTCCCCGGCGGTTTCCAGGGCGCGGCCAATCTCTTCCATAGAAGAAAGCATATCAATGATACCCTGGTACGCGGTTTCCGCTTCTTCCCTCAGCGTGCGGCCCTGGTGAACCGGCGGCGTTGCGGCGATCACCGACTGAGGCAGGTAGGAGATGCGGCTTCCCTTCCGAACCGCCCGGCCGCCGGAATCGGGGGCCAGCTTCCCGGCGATGACTTTCATCAGGGTGGATTTGCCTGAACCGTTGACCCCCGCCAGGGCCGCCCGGGACCCGGACGCCAGGTTCAGGCTCACGTCCTTTAGGATGTCCCGGCTGCCAAACGCGAGGGAGACCTTACTGAACTGAACCCAGACGCCCGGATTCTTACCGGCGGCCATAGGCTACCAATCAGCCCGCTGAAAATAGATGACGGTGGGGGACGCGGCCCGCCGGGTTACCGTTACGCCGTCAATGTTTTCCGGAGGAACATATTCGATACGGAACCCCTGGTCGTCAAGGGCGTACATAAAATCCACCGTAACGCCGGAACCGCCAATACCGTTGAAGTTGAGGGAGAACGCCCCGGTGTACGGACTGGTTACAGACGGAGCGATGAAGAGCCGCATATCAATAACGCCGCCGCCCATAATCCTTGCCGGGACGATCTGGGGGATCAGGAGGTTGTAGCCGGTCCACGAGAAGGCCCCGTCCGGGGAAAACGAGAGCGTCCCGTAGTTGGCGCTGGAAAAAACCGGCCCCCGGTCGTAAACAGCCTGGAACAGGGCGTTCCGCCGTTCCTGTTCCTGAATGATAAGATCATCCACATCGGCGGCCAAGGCCGTAAAAACCAGGCTCCGGGAGGCCCCGTTGTCATCAGTGTACTGCACCTGTAAGGCGGCGTCGGACCGGAGGGACATCCTGAGCGGCGCGCCCTCGAACTGCCATGCCCGGTTCCCCGCCGCCCGGATCCGGGTATACGGGAAGGTCCGGTCTATATCCGGCAGATATATCCGGGCAATCCCCTCATCCCGCCCCGGAAAGAAGCGCCAGTGTTTCGCAAGCTGATCCGTATCAATCCGGCCTGAAGAAACCATCGCCCCGTAGGATTCAGGCGACCAGATATGGGACAACACCTGTTCCAACTCCGGGTCTTCCTGTTCCGCCTCCGCCGTTTCAGTATTCAGGACCAGTACGCCTCCCTGGTGTTCAAACAGCCGGAGCCGGTAGGAAAAGCAGTACCCCGTGACCCCATCCTCCGTCAACGCCAGGTACCAATCCCCCGGCAGAGGGTCGCCGGAGGAACTGACTGCGGGAGTTCCCTCAACCCGTGCCAGAATCTTGATGATCTGCCCCATTTTAAGACGGTATACCCGCCGGGAACCGTTATCCGTACTCTCCCGGATAGGGAGGCCGTCTTGCAGGGTTTCGGCGTAGGTTAGGGCGTATTCGGAAAAGGCCGCCGCCCGCTTCCGGGCGGCCCACCGCCCGCCCGCCAGTTCAAGCTGCGCCAGGGGAACCTCAAACTTGTCAATTCCCCCTTTAACCTGGTACTGGGCGGGAATCCCCACCACCCATACCCTGTCGATGTTGGACCGGATATACACCGGCAGAATCGTCCCCGAAGGAATGGCCGGTTCTTCAATAGACCAGAGCAACACGCCCCAGCCCAAAACGCGGGTACAGGAAGAACAGAGGATAATAATCAACGCCGCTGGAAGGAAGGACCAAAAGCGGCTGCCACGAGTAATCTCCGGGGAACCCATAATGGTATTGAGTATAAATGAAAGAAGGGGAGAAAAACCAGTATCGCGCCGGGACACGGGGCAATTCAAAGCATCGCCGCGCCGCCTCACTATTAGGCGGCGATCCGCAAAGTATGATGAACGGTAATAAAGCCGTCCTAATTGCCCGCCCTGTTCGGTTACAGCTTATCCCGTACCGTTTTTATCCGGTATCTGTCTGACCAGGTATTTGTCTGATCGGGGGACTGTCAGGACGTGGGTGAGCCTGTCCCAAAACTAATTGACTGTGCGCCGCGCGCGCGGTTTTGGGAAAGCCTCGGGTGATACTGATTTTCAGTAAACTGCCAAAGCAGCTCATAAATTGTGGTTTTTGCGGCACAAAGTAACACAAAACCAACAAGCGCGACAGGCTGCTGGAGCCAACAGAAGGCTGTTATGGGGGGCCGGTCCCCCGCTGACGCCGCTCTCAAGAATATCCAGGTGCGGGGGCTGTTCCAAAACTGAAGTTTTGGAACAGCCCCGGGGTTTAATTTTATTATTTTGAGGCATTATGGGGCTTGCATAGAATAGGAACTTACTATAAAATAATATATAAATAAATGGCTTCCAGGTTAATGACTAAATGAAATTAAAAATTTAGGCTTATTGTGGAAATACATTAGCAGCAAGAGGGAGATAATAGTGAAGCGTTTAATTATGATATTGCTTATTGGAGCGGTGCTTGCCGGAACTGCGGTTGCACAGAGCGCTGGGGTTAGAAGTTTTCGACAGAGCGGTAACGCAACGGCTGAGTTGAATACTGATCAGCTTACAGCTTCTCATCCAAGTTTGTCTATGGGGACCCAGCTAAGAGTAACCAATACATTAAATGGCAGGGATGTTATTGTTACGGTAACGGGTCGTATACCTGCGTCGGGAACACGAGTCATTGACATTTCCAGAGGCGCCGCGGCGCAGTTGGGAATGAATGCCGCGGGCGCAACACCGGTAAATGTTGAGTTAGTGCGTCCAGAGATAGCGGCTGCGCCTCCTCCCGAACCGGTCCCGCCCCCTCCGGAACCTGCGCCGGCCCCACAACCGGCCCCGCCTCCTCCGCAACCCGATCCGGCGCCGGTTTTGGTGCAAGAGCCGGTGGTTGCGCCGGCCCCAGTCCCCGTCCCGCAACCGGCCCCGCCTCCTCCGCAACCGGCCCCGCCTCCTCCGCAACCCGCGCCGGTTTTCGCACGGGAAGAACCAAAATCCGCGCCGGTTACGGTATATAACACCATTACGATAGTGCCTAAAAAAAATCCTCCGGCTCCTGTTCCGGTTCCCGAACCTGCTCCGTCCGCCCCTCCTCCCCCGGAGCCGGTAGCCGCTCCTACTATGATGATGATCGCCCCCCCCCTAGTGCAAACCGTTCAATTGGAGTCTGTACCGGTGTTTATAGGGCCCGCGTTGAAGACTGTTCCGGGGTCCGTGATTGCGGCCGCTCCTGTGTATTCTCAATTAGTTCCGGCGGTCTCTCCTTCCCTGCCGGTGAAAATAGGCCCAGTGGCTGCATCAATAGTGGCAACTCCGGTTGCCCCGGTTCCAACTACTCCAATAACGGTGGTAGACGCAGGCCAGATTTTATGTCCTCCGCTGCAAGGCGCGGTACGGTATTCCAGCCCCGCGCAAGTAGTGATTACTCCGGTTCCTCAACCGTATCGTAAAGTACATCAGGCGCCGGTAACCGTTTATACAAGTCCGCCGGCAACGCCTCAGGCCCCGGTAACCGTTTACGCGAATCCGCCGGCAACGCCTCAGCCCCCGGTAACCGTTTATACAAGACCGTCGGCAACGCATCAGGCACCGGTAACTGTTTATACAAGTCCGTCGGCAACGCCTCAGCCCCCGGTAACCGTTTATACAAGTCCACCGGCAACGCCTCAGCCGCCGGTAACTGTTTATACAAATCCGCCGGCAACGCCTCAGCCCCCGGTAACTGTTTATACAAATCCGCCGGCAACGCCTCAGCCCCCGGTAACCGTTTATACAAGTCCACCGGCAACGCCTCAGCCGCCGGTAACCGCTTACTCGAATCCCGCTCCGGCTGTTGCTCCCGCGGCTCATGTTTCAGCAACTGTTTATGCCGCTCCTCAAGGTCAGGAGCAGCGTCAAACACCCGTTTACACGACTCCTGCCCAGTCATCCGCTTATGTTTCGGCCCCTCCCGCAGCGGTAATTAAGCCTCGTATGCCCGATCCAGGAAGTTATGGGGTCTACCGGGTACAAGTAGGTTCCTACGCCGCTCCTCAGAATGCCCAGATAGCCGCCGAATCCCTTGTACGGGCGGGATTAAGCCCCGCGTATGAACAATACGGCCAAATTTGGCGGGTGGTGCTTCCCGGGATACCCGCCCAGCAGCTGACTTTCGTGGCCCAGCAGCTTGGCCTTCTCGGTATAAAAGAAGCGTGGATACGTCAGGAAGGGTAATCTCCCGTAAAAGCGGAGTCGATGTCGACTCCGCTTTTTTTATATCGTTCATATCTGAACCTGCATTACAAAACATGATAACACCGGTTAACCGGCGTGTTGCGGAATTCGGTCCGACGTTGAACGGTTTGCTTCCCCTGAATGGCTCTACAAACGATAGGAGCTGTCGGCTATACTATTACGTATGGTTCGTCTTGCGCTCTGTATCGCCCTTGTTTTTTTCACGCCTTTTTTTGTCGAAGCGGAAGGGGAGGGATCGCCCGTTTCAGGGGCGGCTGATTTTTTCCCAATCCTTTCTTTATATGAAACCGCTCTGGCCGGGGAAGTCTCCTGGCGTCCGGACTGGCCGCTTTCCATGCCGCCCGACGCCTTTTCTTTCCCTCCCTATGGCGGCTCGGCCCTTACCCTCATTCGGGACGGGGAAGACCCTGGGGATCAGCCGGCGGGAGATCTGACGATTAGGCGGAACAGCGCCGGGCTTCTTTCGGCGTTTCCCCTCTTCAAGGATGACTGGTTTTTTCAAGTTCAAACCCGTTTCGGGCGCGATGGCCGTATCCGGGGTTTCACCATACCGGCGGAAACTCCGGAGCTAGAGACATTCTGGGATATCCTTATTATGGAATACGAAAACGCCTTACCATCCCTCATCAGGATAAGCCAGGGAGGAACCTGGTATTTTACAGAGATCGAATACCAGGCCGCCGCCGCCGTGGAAATCTGGTATGACCAGGACAGGAATGCCCTGGCGGTTTTCTCGTACCGGTATGAAACGCCGGGAGGACGGCTCCGGCGTTTTACGCGAATGGACGTATTGAGCGGTGAGGAGTTTACCGAAGCATACCACTATGACAGTATGGGGAATATTTCCGGCGTCGTTACTTCCGCCGGGGAATATTCCGCCCTTTACGTTGGGAAAAATATGCCCCGGTACTGGGCGCGTTTTGCCCCACTCCGCGCGTCTCATTCCCTTGAGGACGATCAGATGGCGGAGGCAGACATAGGCCGCTTTTCCCTCCAATGGAATGAGGCAGGATTATTGGTCCATTTCACCAGCAGCTATCAAACAGAAGATATGACCGAAAACGACAATATGATAGAAACGGAAGCCCGGTACGAGTATATCCAGAACGACCGGGGCGGCTGGATTGAACGCCGGGATACCCCCATGAGCCGCTATTCCGGTTTTCTAATTCCCGGTCCGGCGAAACGACATCTGCGCCATATTGAATATCCTGTACCGTGACCCCCAGGCAATGCGCGGCTATGCGGACTATCGCCATGCAGTATTAACAGGATACGACAGGATGCGGGGGTAAATTTTTCAGATAGGAGTGTATAAAAATGGAGTCGTCTAAAGATTGGAGGGAGGCGAAATACGAGGAAACTCTGCACGAAGAACTCCGGGGGCTCAAACGCCGCAGAGAAGCGGACCCTGATTGTACCGTAGAAGATCTGGAGGGAACCCTCCGCCATCTCTATCACATGGACGGAGCCGATTGGCTTGGCAGAGGGGAGGTTCAAGACATCACCCTTACCGCGACCATCGCCGCCTATGAGCGGTTTATTTGGGACTGGAAAGCGGAAAAGCCCGAATAAAATTCCGCCGCGCTTTTTCGTCTTTCCCGAGAGGCTGGTCCAAACCCGAGTGCGTTATAGCGCACAGTCAATTGGTTTTGAAACAGCCTCACGGATTAAAAAAATTAACTGATAAATCGTACCGGTTTTTGTTACCTTTATGTATGGATTTTGTTATATACATGAACACGGTAATCTAATGCGGTGTTACCCGGTGTTAGTTTAATAGTGGGTACACTTTAAGTGGATTACACGGGGTTTCTATTCCTCCTTCCCTTTGTGTGTGCCCCGGGGTTACTCCTTTCCCCGGGGCTTTTTTAGGAAATTGTTTTTTTAGGAGTTTATATGGAATGGCGGGCAAGTCATATATTGGTTAAAGACAGGGGCCTGGCCGAAGACCTTCTTAGGCGTATTAAACAAGGCGCGGCGTTTGAATCTTTGGCCCGGGAATTTTCAACCTGTCCTTCAAAGTCATCAGGAGGCGATCTGGGCTGGTTCGGTCCGGGAAAAATGGTGGCTCCATTTGAATCGGCGGTTAAACAGCTTTCTCAAGGTTCGGTAAGCGGCGTTGTGCAGACCCAGTTTGGGTACCACGTCATTAAGTGTACCGGCAGAAAGGATTAACCGGCGCACAGAGAAGTCTGTGGAACTTTATCCAGTTTTTTGCGCTTCGCGCTTAAACCCCCCACAAGCGCAACAGGCCCTAGTATCCAGGCAGGGCGGAATTTTTCCGGGCTTCCCGAATCAGCGTACCGAGGAGACGGTCTAAACTGTCCGCGAATTTTTTACATTCCCTTTTTCCATAAGCGGCGGTTCGCTCGGGGGCGAGGCCGTTGTCCGCCAATCGTACCGTGAAATTCCGGATAGACAATTTTTCCCGGATATTCTCTTTGGTATATACATGTCCCCTATCGTCTATCACCTGGATTGCGGCTTCCACAAGCCGGGAAGCCAGGGGGATATCCCGGGTTACCGCGAGGTCGCCGGGCCGGGCGAGTTCCATGATCCTGTCGTCAGCCGCACCGTCTCCCGCGGGACAAACCTCCATCACCACTCCAGGGCCGGTGATTTGCGGAATGGGCCGGTTCGCTACAAAAATAGCGGTTAAGGCGGTCCTTGCGACGGAACGGAGTATCAGATGCCGGGCTGCTTTCGGACAAGAGTCGGCATCGACGAGGATCTTCATTAAGCGGACGGCGCGGCGCCTATCCCGGCGGCGTACAGTATACAGGAACCGGAATAGGTCAGAACGGTCCCGGCCTTTCGGAAGGCGATGAAAGCGCTCTCCCCCTGCTCAAGGGTGAGCGTTTCAATCGATCCGTCCGTTTCATCATGACAGGAAAAGACCGCTTTGCCTTCGGTAACAACGGCTATGGCCGGCCCTGATAGGGGGAAGGGGGCATTCTCCCCTTTTCCCTGGATCACCGAAAGGGAAAATTCCCGGCAGTTTGTAGGGTAAGTAAACGCGGAGGGAATGGGTTTGGGAGGCCGCAAAACCGCAGGGAGAAAAGGCCGGAATTCCAGAATACACGCCAACTCTTCCACATCCACATGCTTTGATGTGAGTCCGCCCCGGAGGACGTTATCCGAATTGGCCATCAGTTCTATTCCCAACCCTTCAATGTAGGCGTGGAGTATCCCGGCGGGAAGATAGATCGCTTCCCCCGGCGCAAGAGTAATCAAATTGAGGTAAAGAGGAGCAATCACTGCCGGATCCTCCGGATACAGCCGGGCAAAACAAGCGGCGGTGTGCCAAATTTCCGCGTGTTCGGGAACGCGCACTCTCAGGATCGGTTCCTGTTCCACAGTATAAACGGTCAATTCCCGCCGAAATTCCCCGGGCAGATCGAAGAGGGCCGCAAAGAAAAGCCGAAGCGCCTCTTCTTCCGCCTGTTCCGTTCCCGTTTCGAGGGCTTTTCTCATGCGGGTAAAGCCGGCGTTGAGCGCTGTTCCGCGCCGGGTCATAGCATCATGGGAAAACGTTTTCAGCAAGCTGAGTATGCCATCCCACTCCCGAAAGCCGCACATAGCCCGAAAAGGGCTCAGGGCGCAGAGGATTTCTGGTTTGTGATTGGGGTCCTTGTAGTTACGGGCGGGATCATTCAGAGGCAAGCCGGCCTTGTTTTCCCGCTCAAACCCCGCCCGCGCTTGGGCGAGGTTCGGATGAACCTGGACCGACAGAGGTTTGTCTGCGGCCAAAAATTTGAGCAAGAACGGAAGAGCGCCAAATTCCCGGCTGACTGCTTCTCCCAGGAATAATTCAGGGTATTTACCGATGAAATCCGAAAGCAGAGGCTGTTCGTCCCCAGGAATGTCCAGGACGGACGGCCCGTGTGGGTGAACGCCCATCCACAGTTCCGCCCACGGTTCTCCGGTACTGTTATTCTGACCGGTCAAGCGAGGTATCCATTGAGGGGAACCCCACGAGTAGTTTTTTACCTGATTTATCAATTTTATAATGTGACGCACACAAACTCCCGGCTAACTGAAACCTGGCGCGGAACCGTTCCCGCCGTACGTATACCCGTTCTCCCCGCCAGGCGAGGAATTTAGTTCCATAGCATTTAAAATTTCGTCTATTCTCGTATTGATATTCAGGAAAATCTGCTCCACTTCCCGAGATTCGGCAACCCGGCGTCCTGCCGGGTCCCCGCCTGCCATCCGGTTTTGAACATCTTCACAGAGCAAAAATCCCGTCATGATGGCAAGTTTTAGAGGATCCGAAAGCCCGGTAATCTTTCGTGTATTTTCTACACATACATAATAACGGCTAAGAAGATTTTCGAGATACTCAGCCTCTTCATCGGCGCTGATAGAAAAAGACGTACCCAGTATGTCAATACGGAGACTGCTGGTCGGCACACGGGCTCCTTAAAAAATATCCAGTTCCCCCGGACTCTGCGTCTCGTCAACGATTTCTTCACTTCCGGGTAAATTATCAGCTTCCGACTCACGAGCTGACTCATTACTTTGGGTTTGGTCCTCTGTTTCCTTATCCACAACAGCTTTTTCATCAGGCGGTTCCACTATGCCCTGCTCCGCCGTCTGCGGGGATTTTTCAGGAATGGAATCTTCCCGGAATTTTTCCAGGGAAAGGCTTTTTTCTATATCGGCCTCGAACCGGTTGAGCCGGTTAAGCGCGGAAACGATTCCTTCCTCAATCCGGCTTTGATCCTCTTTAAAACGCTGTACTACTTCCTCAAGCCCGTCAATCCGTTTCTGATAGGTTTCCAGTTTTTCTTGTAAAAGAGTGTTTACTTCGGTTACCTGATCTATGTATTCAAGGGCCTTGATAACTTTGGATTCTAATAATTTGACTTGCTCAAGGCTTAACATATATTCAAACCCCCAACGTTGCTTTTACCCGGGAAACTACCGCTTTAAAGGCTGAACTATCATTTACAGCCAACGAAGCCAGCGCCTTACGGTTGATGGTTATTCCCGCCTTAATCATGCCGTCAATGAGCCGGGAATAGGAGATGCCTTCCACCCGGCAAGCCGCATTGATCCTAATGATCCACAAACGCCGGAAATCGCCTTTTCTATCCTTCCGGTCCCGGTAGGCGTAAAAAAGCCCTTTCGTAACCGCGTCTTTAGCGGTTTTATAATTCGAATGCCGACGACCCCAGTAGCCCTTAGCCTGCTTTAAAATCTTTTTACGATGATTCTTCCGTTTTAAACCATCTACTGCTCTTGACATGAAAACCTCTCCTCTTTAGATTATTGCCTTATTCAACCGTAAGGTAATAACTGTTTCCTGATGACCGCGACATTATCAGCGGACAATATTCCAGCGTGGCGCAAATTTCGCTTCCGCTTTGCGGACTTTTTCGTAAGAATATGGCGAAGGTTCTGTTTTTTGTACTTGACCTTCCCCGTTCCGGTAAATGAAAAGCGCTTAACGGCGCTTTTTTTAGTCTTCATCTTAGGCATGACAACCCTCTATTTCTTAGACTTGGGGCTTAAAACCATGGACATAAACCGGCCTTCCATAGCCGGGGCCTTATCCATCACGTAGTCCCCTTCAATACGTCGCAAGACATCCTTTAGAACATCAAGCCCAAGCTCCGTATGAGCAAGTTCACGACCGCGGAACCGGACCGTTACCTTTACCTTGTTGCCTTCGGCAAGGAATTCCCGAACATGCTTTGATTTGAAATCAATATCATGTTCGTCGATCTTGGGCTGCATCCGAATCTCCTTTAATTTGAGCAACTTTTGCTTTTTTTTGGAATCCCGGACTTTTTTTTCATTTTCAAATTTGTACTTACCGTAGTTCATTATTTTAACTACCGGAGGTACAGCATGAGGAGCAACTTCTACTAAATCAAGGCCCTGTTCACGAGCCAACGCAAGGGCTTCAACGGTTGCCATAATCCGCTGTTCGCCGTCATCCCGAATAAGCCGGACCTCCCGTACCCGAATTTGCTCATTGATCCTCAAATCCTTATCCGCCAACTGACCTCCTCACGGGCATCCCCGGGTTTTTAACCGCCTCCGGAGAACCATCATTTAAAACTCCATACAGCATTAATCACATATCAAAATACTATATCAGATTGAAAAGTTTCTGTCCAGTATGCGCGTTGCCTGCCGCCAATTTTACATTTACCCGCCCGGTTCATCACCGGGACGAAAATCAGGAACCCTCCCCGGCTTTCATGCCGGTACAGCATGTTCCCGGTGGCCCCTAAATCCATCGCGATCTGATATACTGGCTTTTCGTACTTCCGCGCCGCCGCTTCAGCCGTGAACTCCTTTCAGGTGTACCCACGGTCCCGTTGCGGCTTCCTCCTCTCTTAACGTGTTGACCGGGGGAGACCTCTCTCCTCTCGTAACTCCATGCAGATTTCCAGGAAGCGATCCATCTCGTCATCAGTCCCTATGGTTACCCGCAGAAATTCGGCTGTTCCCGGCTTGTTGAAATGTCTCACCAAAACGCCCCGTTCCCGGAGCCCGGCGAAAAGTTCCGCCCCGGATTTGCCGGGATGCCGGGTAAAGACGAAATTCGCCCGTGACGGCAGGGTCTCGAAGCCCAGGGCGGTAAGGGACGCGGTTACCCGTTCCCGTGTGGCGATTATCCGGCGGGTGATGCCCCGGTAATACGCGGCGTCCCCCAGGGCGGCGGCGGCGCCGGCTTGGGCAAGGCGGTCCAGGGGATAGGAGTTGAATGAATCCCGCGCCCGGCAAAGGCCCTCGATGAGTTCTTCCCGGCCTATCACAAAGCCCACCCGTAGTCCGGCCAAAGCCCCCACCTTGGACAGGGTGTGGACCGTAAGCAGGTTCGGGTGTTGTTCTATGAATGGCGTTACGGAAGCGGCGCCGGAGAAAGCGCCGCCGGATGGATCCGGGCCGGCAAACGCGCCGTAGGCTTCATCGGCCACGACTACCCGGCCCGCTCCGGCCTGGTAGTCCGCGATACGGAGTATGACGGCAGGTTCTACAAGCATTCCCGTCGGGGCATTGGGATTGGCCAGGACCACGCCCCCGGCGGGGACCAGGTAGTCTTCAGGATTGACGGAAAAATCGTCCCGCAGCGGGACGGTACGAAAGGGAACCCCCCACAGGTTGGCGTAGACCGGGTAGAAACTGTAGGTTATGTTTGGAAACAGGATGGGAAGCGTGCCGGCGGTTGCGGCGGCTTCAAAAAACGCGGCAAACACAAAAGCCAGCGTCTCATCGGAACCGTTCCCCGGAAAAACCTGTTCCGGCTTAACATGGTACGCGGCGGC
>JAIRSS010000251.1 GCA_031255315.1 Spirochaetaceae bacterium | reverse complement strand
CCCACATCGTCCAGGGCTTTGAGTGGGTGGAAGGAAGGCCGGTGTTCTGGTCATTGGGGAATTTTGTATTCGCCGGGATGGAAAACACCGGCGGCGGAGATAAAGGGCTCTGTATCCGCCTGGGCTTTTGGGGGAAACGTTTGGCGTACCTTGAACCCTTTCCCCTGGAATTGACGGGGCCCCGGACGGACCTGGCCCCGCAGGAGGAACTCGCCGGGTTTTACGCGCTGTCCCGGGGCTTACGAGGCGGACAGTAGGTTCTTTACAACGTCGGCCAGGGCTTCAGCAAATTTCCGGTGTTCTTCCTTTTCCCAGTGTATGCCGTCCGCTGGGCTGCTTTTGACGACCCCGCCGGCGTCAAACCAGGGGGCGCCGCATTCTTTGGCGGCCTGGCGGAAATACCGGGGAAGGCGGGTCGAAATCTCCGCGCAGTCCCCGAACATATCCCCGAACTTTTGGCGGAACCCCGGCGAATCCGTCGTGGGGGGCGGGCAAACCATGAGCGCCGTTGGGGCGGCGTCTCCCGGACCGGCGCGGGAGTTCTGCGCGGCCATAACCACCCGCTTGACCCCCCAGGCTATGTCAAAAGGGCTGGGCCTGAACCGCTGTTTTAAGTCGTTGGTACCCAGGAGGATCACCACCAGATCGACTGGTTTATGGCTTTCCAGAATGGGGATTAGATGCCGCAGCCCGTTCCGTCCGTCCCCTTCTACCGGGTCATCCCGCACGCTGGTTCTCCCGCACAAGCCTTCCTCAACCACCCAGCAGGCGGGATCATCCGGCGGGCGGCCCTCGTTGAGCAGCTTCTGTAAAACCCGCGGCCACCGGGTGTGGTGATCAAACCGGGCCTCCAGAATGGGATCGGCGCCCCAGGTATTAGAATCACCGTAACAAAGAATCGTTTTCATATACAAAGCTCCTGTAGTTTTTCAGGCTAAGGCCCGCGAACCAAAGGTTCGGCAAAACGTGTCAATAATAGCTGATCCGGTAGTCCCCGGCGTTCATAAAGCCGATACGATGATACACCGCCCTGGCTGGGGCGTTCTGTTTTTTCACAAACAGGGAAACCCCTTTCCCCCGGGCGATGAGTTCTTCCACCAGGGCGGCGGTCATAACCGCGGCTATCCCCCGGCCCCGGAAATCCGGATGGACATACACGCCGCCTATCTGATACCGGGTGAAGGATTCGGCGTTGGTGTTCGCCTTCCCCACGATGCGGCCCTTAAGACAGGCCGCAATGGTATATTCCCGTCTGATAATGCGTTCCAGCGCCAGGCGGCAGGAAGCGGGATTAAACGCCGCATTCGGGGGCAATATCTCCTCCTGCTCATACGCGGCCTGAAGGGGGAATAATGCGTCTATGTCCGCTTCGTTTGGCCGCCGCAGGACCAGGCCGGGCAGTCTCCTGGGCGCGGCTCCGGCCCAGGGGCTCTTGTCCGTATACATAAGGTCAAAGTCGACGCGGACGCCTGGCCGCAGCCCCGCCGCGGCCAGGAAGGTTTCAAAGACTTCCACGCTGCGGGTAACGCCCTGGAGGGAAAAGGAACGCAGGGGGATATACCGCTGGAAGCGCTCCAGAAAGCGGGGCGCCGGGATGTCCCGGCCATCCCCCAAGACCGGGATGAGGGAACTGCGGCGCTGTACCACGAGAGACGCGATGTTTCCCGCCGCGTTGGGCAGAAACCATACATGGCCGCTTTTCTCCGGGCGGACGAAATACCCGCAGGCGTTTACGCAAGTTCTTTCCCGGGCTCTCAGAAAGGATTCAGCCGCCGGGAAGTTCTGTTTTTTTAGGATGCGCCAGCAGTCCGCCTGCTGGGTTTGCGCGGAAACGGCGGGGAAACTGCTCATTCCAGGAACGGGAGCCGTCCCCGTCCGGGGATGCGTCCTAAGAGAACGGAAAAACCCGCCAGGAACGATTCAGGGGCGTAACTGTAAACCGCTAGGGCCCCGTCTACCCAAGGGGCGCTATTCAGGTATACCGGGCTTAGGACGGACAGGATGATGACCCGCTTCCCCAGAGGCCGCAAAGCCCGGAGATGGACGAGGCCTTCCGCGTCAGAGAGGCAGAAGATGATGGTGTCAGCGGACTGTGCGTAGGACGCCAGCTCGTTCACCCGGCCCTCTGCATACCAGTAGGAGGACGCTTCGGGGTAGGCTTTCTTTCCCATAGAGAAGAAGTCCAGATACTGACCTGCTAAGAGCACCTTTCCCGCGCGTTCGGGACTGAGGGGGATCACCGGTTCCGCCGCGCCGCTGTCCGGCCCGGCGGCGCCTTTCACTACCGTAACGCTCCGGGCCGCCAGCTCCAAAAAAAAGGCGGCGCCTTCAGGATCAGGCAGGCTGGTCTCAACCTTACGCATATCCGGCACATAGGCAACCGCCTTTTCCCCCCGCAGGTGGGTCAGTTTCACCGTTAGAATCCGCAGAGCGGCGTCCCGGACCCGCGACCGGAACGCCGGTTCCTGTTTCATGGCCGCCGCCAGGGCTGTCCAGACCGGCTCGTTCAAGTTGGGGGTTTTGGACAGCATGATGACGTCGTTTCCCGCAAGGAGGGCTTGTTTCGCCGCCTGGGAAATACTTCCGGCGTTGAGAACCGCCCCGTTCATCATAAGATCATCGGTTATGATGAGTCCTTCGTAACCGATACGCTCCCGCAGTATATCCTGGAGAAACCAGGGTGAAAGGGAGGCCGGAGTCGCCGCGTCCAGAATATTGGGAAAAGCCAGATGGCCGCTCATAATGGCGGGGATCTTTTCCTTAGAGAGGATGCGGTAAGGGATCAACTCCCGGTCCCAGAGGACCTCAAAGGGCGCGTCGATTTTCGGGAGCACCCCGTGGGAATCCAGGGCTGTATCCCCGTGTCCGGGATAGTGCTTCGCGGTGGAAATGATCCCCGCCGCCGCCTGGCCTTTCGCAAAAGCCGCCCCCAGAATGCCCGCCTGTACCGGATCGCTCCCAAACGTTCGGGGGCCTATCAGAACGGATTCCCGGTTGGTATAGAGATCCACCGCCGGGGCGAAGTTCATATTGATCCCGAGCACCGCAAGTTCCCGGCCTATGTAGTACCCCGACAAATAGGCGTCCCGCGGATAACCGGAAGCGCCAATGGCCATGTTCCCCGGCGTTTCGCTGGTGGCCCCTTTTACATGGCGGATCCACCCTCCTTCTTGATCCGTCGCCACAAGGAGCGGAATCCTCAATTCCATTTGAAGGGAGGTTGTCTGAAGGATGCCGACGGTTTCGGCAAGTTTCCGGGTGTCGCCGGTATTCCAGCCGAAAATTTTGATTCCCCCGATGTTCCGATCCCGTATCCAGTCCATAATGAGGGGGGACGGTTCCGCGCCGACCCAGCCCAGCATAAAGGTTTGGCCCAGAGCCTGCTCATCAGTCATGCGGGCCAGGATACGGGAAGCGAGAATCTCCGGCGGTTCGGGGGAAGTGAAGTCCTGGGGAAAAACCCGGCCAGCGCCGGCGTACGTCAAGAACAGCGCCGCAATGAACAGCGCCGGAATAAAACGTTTCATTGGTACGCTTCGCCTTTCAGGGCGGCTATGTACGCCGCCGCGCTGTGGGCCGCCGCCGCCCCCTCTCCGGCGGCAACCACTACCTGCCTGAAGGGACTGGCCCGCACGTCTCCGGCGGCAAAAAGCCCCGGTACGCCGGTCGCCATAGCTTGGTCCGTCAGGATGTACCCGTTTTCATCCCGCTCAATGGACGCCCCGGTTTCCGTGTCCAGGGCGGAAACAAAATCCGTCTGGGGAACGGCGCCGATAAAGATAAACACCGCCGCCGCGTCTTCCTCGTACCGGTTCCCTGTATCTGTTTGTTCCAGAAGCGCCGAGGAAACCTGCCGGCCCCCCCGAATCTCCAACAGCCGGGTATTGAACCGCACCGTGATATTGGGGTTTTTGAGCGTCCGTTCCGCGACGGCCTTCTGAGCCCGGAACCGGTCCCGCCGGTGAATCAGTACCACCTGAGAGGAAAGGCGGGAAAGGTACTGAGCCTCATCGCAGGCGGCGTCCCCCCCGCCGGCCACGAAAATCTTTTTATTCTTGAAGAAAGGGCCGTCGCAGGCGGCGCAGTAAGAAACGCCCCGCCCATAGAATTCGGCTTCTCCGGGTATGCCCAGGGTACGGTGTTTGGTCCCCGTTGCGATGATAACCGCCGGCCCTTTCAGGG
The DNA here is from genome assembly GCA_031255315.1 of Spirochaetaceae bacterium. The sequence goes on along the minus strand of JAIRSS010000251.1, from coordinate 3,111 downwards.
TTCCGCCGCTTCCCAGGGTAATCGTGAAAGAGTCTCCGTTCTTCTCCAGGGACACGACAGAATCGGAAAGGAATTGCGCGCCGAACTCCCCGGCCTGGCGTTGCAGGCGCTCGGCAAAGTCATAACCCGTCATATCCGGCGCGGCGCCGGGGTAATTTTCAAGTTTATCAATGAGGAGGGCTTGCCCCCCCGGAGCAAGCTGTTCAATTACCAAAACCGAAAGGTTAGCCCGCGCTCCGTACTGGGCCGCCGTTAATCCCGCCGGTCCGCCGCCCACGATGATAAGTTCCGCATCAGGAATATTCATGATTTTTACTATACTATACCCGCAAAAAAATACGAATACCTCGCCGAACCGCAGGTTCGACTTCAGGGCGAGATTGTTGATTTCGGAATTGCTGTATGTATATTCACTCCTCTTGACAAAAAAGGAATAGTTTCGTATAAAGTTCGTATAAAAATACGGTTTGGCAGCCTGCCCGCTGCCGGAAGCCCTTTTATTTTACGTTTTGTATGGAGGAATGATATGAAGTTCAGGAGAATCACCGCGTTCATCGCGGCGGCGCTGGCGCTTGTGTCGGGTTTGTATGCCGGAGGCGGCAAACAGCAAAGCGGTCTTACTATTGAAGACGGGACCCTCACGGTTGGCATGGAGATCGGGTATCCCCCTATGGAATACTTCGATGCGGATGGGAAGACCCCGATTGGGTTCGATGTGGCCATGGCCAAGGCTTTGGCGGAGAAAATGGGGCTCAAAGTCCGGTTTATCGATACTGCCTGGGATGGGATTTTTGCCGGGGTTGATACGGGAAAGTACGACTGTATCATCTCAGCGGTAACGGTTACTCCGGAACGGCAGGCGGCGCATAACTTTACCAAGCCGTATATTGCCAACGCCCAGGCTATGGTGCTGCTCAAAGGTTCGCCGATTACGGCCCGCAATCCTGAAGAAACTTCCGGGTTGGGGGTTGCGTATCAGGCGGAAACCACATCGGACATCTATATGGGGAAACTGGCCGGGCAGGGCGTAACGTTTACTCCCTACGAGTATGATAAAGTGATGAACTGTTTCGATGAGCTGCGGCTGGGCCGGGTGGACGCGATTGTCTGCGACAGCCTTGTCGCGGTTGACTATATCACGCCGGCGGACAGCCCCTTCGAGATCGTATGGCAGGGGCCGGCGGAAGAAGTCTTCGCTGTCTGCCTTAAAAAGGGCAACGACGCGCTGACCGCCGCCCTGGACGCGGCCTTGGATGAATTGTTTGCCGAGGGTTTGATGGTGCGAATTTCTCAGGATACATTCCAAATCGACATGGTAAGCGCGGCCAGAAAGTAAGCGGCGCGCCGGATCGGGGTTTAGGAGGGGTGTTATGGATGTTGTTCAAAAAATACTGTCGTGGATACCGCCTCTTTTGGGCGGCGCGAGGGTTACTATCGCGCTGACCGTTCTGTCGGTATCGGGCGGTCTGGTATTAAGCCTCTTCCTCGCCCTGGGGAAGATGTCGAAAAACGCGCTGATCAATAAATGCTCAAGCGTCTATGTCTTCTTCTTCCGGGGTACTCCCCTTTTGATGCAGCTTTACTTTATCTACTACGCGTTGCCTATGGTGTCCCCGGTTTTTATCATAAGAACCGGGGATCAGTTCTTTGACCGGTTTATCCCGGCTTTCCTTGCCTTTGCCTTGAATTCTGCGGCGTATTGCGCGGAAATCATACGGGCGGCTATTCTCAGCATCGACAAGGGTCAGTTTGAGGCGTCAAAAGCGCTGGGGCTTTCGTATTCCCAGACGATGCGCATGGTGATCATCCCCCAGTCCATTAGGCGGCTTATTCCGCCGGTGGGTAATGAATTCATCATGGTACTCAAGGATGCGTCCCTGGTCTCCATGATCGCCTTGACCGATATTACGAAGGCCACCCGGAATATTGAATCTTCCACCCGCTCGGCCCTGGTATATATCCCCGCGATGATTCTGTATCTTATTATTACCGCCGTCTTTTCGTACGTTTTTCACAAACTGGAAAAAAAGTATTCGCTTTATGTTTAAAGACGCCGCGTTTCTATCCCCGGCGCGGTTTGGCCGCCGGGAACGCCGGCTGTTTAGTTTTTCGAGGGAGGCGCCCTATGTCTATGGTTAAAACGGTTGATGTGTGTAAGAGCTTCGGCATGAACGAGGTGCTCAAATCCGTCTCGCTGACAGTGGAGCAGAAGGAAGTGTACTGCATCATCGGGCCTTCCGGGGCGGGAAAGTCCACCTTCCTCCGTTCTCTGAACCGGCTGGAACGCATTGACAGCGGCAAGATATATATTGAAGACAAGCTGCTCTTTGATTGTGTGAATGGGGAAAACAGGGCTAAGATGAGCGTCCATGAACGGAACCTGGCCCTGCTTGAGGTGGGAATGGTGTTTCAGAGTTTCAATTTGTTTCCCCACAAGACGGTAATAGAAAACATCATTCTTGCTCCCGTGCATGTCCGGCGGCTCTCCGTGGAGGAGGCCCGCGAAAAAGCCTTGCCGCTTCTGGAGCGGGTGGGGCTCCTGGAAAAGATGGACGCCTATCCGTCCCAGCTTTCAGGCGGCCAGCAGCAGCGGGTTGCCATTGCCCGCGCACTGGCGATGGAACCGCGAATTATGCTCTTTGACGAGCCGACTTCCGCCCTGGACCCGGAGTTGGTGGGGGATGTTCTGAGCGTTATGAAGGATCTTGCCCACGCCGGTATGACTATGCTGGTGGTTACCCATGAGATGGGTTTCGCCCGCGAAGCCTCCGATAAAGTAGTCTTTATGTATCAGGGTTCCATTCTGGAAACAGCCCCGCCTGAGACTATTTTTACCAACCCCCAAAACCCCCGCACCAGACAGTTTCTCCAGAGCGTTCTCTAGCGGCCTGTTGCGCTAGTGGATTTTTGCGCCATCAGTAACGCAAAAATCCCGGCCGCGGGGGTAAGCCGGGCGCGGCAGGCATTGCCGGCTGCGGCGGACAAAACGAGCGTGAATGCGGACGGCGCGAACCCCCGCGTCTTGTTTATTTCAAGCCGGCGTCCATTGCCATCATAATCGCAAACCCCAGCATAAGGCCGGTAGTAGCAATATGATCGTTCCCTTCCCGG
>JAIRSS010000250.1 GCA_031255315.1 Spirochaetaceae bacterium | reverse complement strand
ACAAAAATTTCTTGCGAAGAATACGGTATTGGATTATTCTGATATAACAATGACAAAACTTACCGGTATTTCCGTATCCGCCGGGATTGTAATTGGGAAGGCTTTTCTGTATCTGGGGGGAGAGCTTCCCGATATTCCCCAGTACGCTATAAAAAAAAATCAGATTAAGTCCGAGTGGAGCCGGTTCCAGAATGCGGTGCGGGACGCGCTTGGGGAAGTTCAGGCCCTGCACGACCTCGCTAAAGCAGAAATGACGGAAAATCAGGCGGATATTTTTGCCGCCCACCGCATGATGCTGGAGGATTCGGATTTTCACGATCAGATTAAAAGCCGCCTGGAATCACGGCTTGAAAATATTGAACATGTCGTCCGGGAAATTTCCCATGAAATGACTGAGAAACTTGCGGCCCTGCCGGACGCTTACCTGCGGGAACGGGCCGTTGATATTACCGATGTATCCAACCGCATCATCAACGCCCTTCTTTCAACCAAGCAGTCCCTTACGGTTTCAATAAAAGAAGACGTCATCCTGGTGGCTCACGACCTGCTTCCGTCAGAACTGCTCGCTCTGGATCGAAAGCATGTGAAGGGTATCGTCATGGATATGGGGAGCCGGACTTCGCATACGGCGATTTTGGCCCAGGCGTTCAATATTCCCGCCGTGCTGGGGCTTTCCTCCGCTACCACGAAAATAGCCGCCGGGGATACCCTGGTGATAGACGGCCCTTCCGGTCAGGTCATCATCAACCCTTCGGCCAATGATATGGCCGGGTATACAAAGGCTGCCGGGCGATACCGGCGTACGGCGGCGGAGAGCTTGACTATGGGGGAGCTTCCCGCCGAAACCAGGGACGGGTACCGGGTGCGCCTCAAGGCGAATATCGAAACGCCGGAGGACGCGGAGCGGGCGCTTCGGTACGGCGCGGAAGGCGTCGGCCTGTACCGGTCGGAATTCTTCTTTTTAACGGGGGGTCAATTGGCCGGCGGTCAATCGGCTGAAGATCGAACAGCGGATGAGGAGCGGCAGTACCAGGCGTACAGCCGGGTCTTTTCCGTCATGGGGGAAAAACCGGTTACGATCAGAACACTGGATGCGGGGGGCGATAAGCTCTTGCCGGGATTGCAGGCTGGGGATGAGAAGAACCCCCTGCTGGGATGGCGGGCCATACGGTTCTGTCTTGCCATGCCGGAACTTTTCAAAACCCAGCTCCGGGCCATTCTGCGCGCCGGCGTACACGGCAATGGGCGGATCATGTTCCCCCTGATTTCCGGGATAGAGGAACTGGAGCAGGCGCTGGCCCTTCTGGAAGAGGCCAAAGCCGAATGCCGCAGCCGGGGGCAACCTTACGCGGATACTATTGAAGCGGGAATTATGATTGAACTGCCTTCCGCCGCAATGACCGCCGACATCCTGGCCCGCCGGGCGGCTTTCTTTTCTATCGGGACCAACGATCTTATTCAGTATTCCCTGGCGGCGGATCGGGGGAATGAGAAGGTCAACTACCTGGCCCAGTGGTCTCACCCGGCGGTGCTTCGGTTTCTCAGAGGGATCATCGACGCCGCGCACGAAGCGAAGCTCACGGCGGCTATGTGCGGGGAACTTGCCGGGGTTCCCCAGGCCGCCGCGCTGCTTACCGGTCTGGGATTGGATGAATTCAGCATGACTGCGTCGTCTATTCCCCTGATTAAGCGGGTCATCCGGGGAACGACTCTGGCGGATTGCCGGGAACTGGCGCGGCAGGCCCTGGACTGCGTTTCCTATAAAGACGTAACGGCACTGCTGGAATCCTGGACGGCCGAGCGGTTTCCCGGCCTGTAGCCTAAATTCAATGCGGGGGCGGACGGCCAGCCCTCAATTTGAGTGCCTTTATCGATCTTTAATCCTTCGACCCTTAGCCGAATTTCATCTGTTTTGATGAATACGGTGCTGCCCAGCTTCCTAGAACCCCTTATGTTAATTACTTGTGGATAACCTGTATACTGATTTGGCATACTTTTTTCAGCCCGGAGCGGACGGCCGGCTTTCAAATTGAATACCTTTATCGGTCTTTAATCCTTCGGCCTTTAGCCGAATTTTCTCTGTTTTTATGAATACGGCGCCGCCCAGCCTCCTTCAACCCCTTATGTTAATTACTTGTGGATAACTTGTATACTGATTTGGCATAAATTGTTCAGTGTATATATTTGTATATAGAACGATTTTTTTTATTTTTCCGGTATAGTTTTATGATTTTTATTTCGTTATAATATAATGAGTTACAATATACTGACCGGGGATATTGGCCGTATTTAACCGGCATGTTGGGATTTTAGCGCCAAAATGGATGTAAAAGTTATCAACCAAAGGCGCTGCCCCGTTGTGAATAAAATGTGGAAAAACTCCGCCCCTTGCAACAGCGGTTTCCTCATGTTAAGATTAAGTAGTGAAAAATCTTACACGGATAACGCTTTTTTTCAGCGTTTTGTTTGCGGCGGTTTTACTGACCGCCTCCGCAATCCGGTATCTCCATGTGTGGATAGACGCAGTGCGCCATATCCCTGTTAAAGCTGTAGAAATTTTTCCTTCGCTGATTTTAGCAGGCCAATGGGCGCTTCCCATAGCTATGTATGTTTCGATTTTGCTGACCCTTAGTTATTCCGTCCGCAAGTCCTTTTCCTCTCCTCTGAGTATTCTGGTGGTCTTCATCCTGTCCTGCGGCTTTACCGCCGGGGTATACCTGGGACTGTTCCAGGCGAACTCCACTGAACCATTACCGGGAACGTCCGTGCCTCCCGCTCTAGGAAAGCCGGGACTCATCCTCACCGAGGGAGATACCGCGGTGGTCCTCATGGACGCCCCCTCAAATCCGGAGGTATCCCTGGTGATGGCTGTCCCCAATCAGCCGCTGACCTATCAGGAAATCCCCATGAGGCCGGTAACGGCCGGCGTCACCCTGCCAACCCTTCCCTTTAGGATAGAGACGCCCCTGTTTATGTCCGCGTTATTTATTGATTTTTCCTTAATGGCGGAACAATTTCACGACCGGATGAGCGAGGGGCTTATCCCTTTCGGCATATACCTTGGGGCGGTCTGCTTCCTCTTGTCTTCTCTTCGCTTTGTCCTGGAACTGACATCCTGGCCGCTGGCCAATCTCTTTGTAGGTATTCTGGTCTTTCGGGGTATCCTGGCCGCCGGGACATTCTTGGATTCTTGGGATATACAAGAATTCATCCCCGTATACCTGAAAGCAGATGTTCCCCAAAGTTTCATTACCCCCCTTGTTTTTTGCGGAGCGGCTGTTCTGGTTATCCTGTATACCGCCCTGGTTCGCCTGATCCGTGGAAGGAGAACCTCCTAGTGAAGTTAAAAAAAAAGAGGGAGCTTTCTTCGCAAGGAGGGTTTACCGCCTATATCCTTGCTTCCTTCTTTATTGTAATGGGTTTCAGGCTGGTTTTTCCCGGAGAGCCGCCGCCCATCGCTTTTTTTTCCTATTCCTGGCGGATCTCCCGTGGATTGCTGGACTGGATCGGTCTTTTCCCCGCTCTGGTTATGTCCGCCCTGGTTGTGCCCTTCGGCCTTTCGAATGACGACGGCGAATTCTCGTTTTCAAGCCCCGCTCAATTTCTGGATGTGTTTAAAGGCCCCATCATCACCGCCGTCAGCGCTTCCGTTGTTTACGGGATCCTCTGTTTCCTGGTGTATCCGGTGGTGTGGGACTGGGAGACGGATATGCGTTTCCAGGGCCGGCTCTATTCGGAATCATATTCCCGCGCCCGTTCTCTTGCTGTTGCCGGGGATTGGGCTAACGCGTCCCGCTTTCTGGGGATCTGTGAACGGATTTGGCCGAATAGTCCGGACCTTGAAGACCTGCGAACCATAGCTCTTTTCGAAATGGATGATTACTATTCTGAGCGCCCGGAAAGCCCGGACCCTGCTCTTCCGGCTTCCTCCGCATCTGAGGAGCCTGATACCGTCAACCGCCGGACGCCGGTGAACGCGGCGGAGGCTCTGGCCCGCGCGGAAACCGCGTTCCAGGAGGAACGGTATTACGACGCTCATTGGCTCGCCACCTTGTCGGGCCGGCTTGCCCGGGAAGGCAGCGTGGAAAGCGTGGAAGCGGTCCGAACCGCAAGCCGCGCCTGGAACGCTGTCGCTTCCCTCGAGCCGAACACCCGGGAAATACAGTCGGGACGGCTTTACCGGCTAAAGAATTCGGCCTATGAGTCGATGATTGCCCAGGACTGGATACGGGGATATTACCTTTTCAAAGAGCTTGAGATTCTAACTCCCCGTGACCCGGATATAGCCAATTTCGTGAAGGAATGTGAACAGGGACTGCAAAGAATCGCCTTTTTTATTGATGAGTTCGAGATACCCTTGGGCGAAATTCTCAGCGGGGCGGTTTTTTCCGTGCCCCGGAGGACAGCTTCCGGCGTCTCGTACGGCAGGATGATCCTGCAAATCCGTTCTCTGGCGGCTTCCCCGGATTATTCTTATGGAATAGGTATAGACCTCCTGGTATTTGACGAAAACGGAGCGATTGAAAACCGCCTGAGTTCCCAGTACGCCAAAATCCTGCCCCGGACCATAAAGGATCAAAAGCGGACCCTTCTGCTGCTACGGGCGCTGGACCGGAAGAACGAAAATTGGCGGTGGGAACCAGAGTGGGCTGGTCCCGGCCAGCCCGGCGCCATACGGTATGACATTGGGGACCTGAACTTGGGCGACGCCCAGGTAATGCTGGACATCCCCTACGAGGATTTCCTGCTGTCCACCCAGGTTCGCCGGGGGGTGGATAATTTCTTCATTAGCGAGCTTTTTGCCGCTCAAAAAACATTAGACGCTTACGGCTATGTGTCCCAGGTATTTGCGGCGGAAATACTAAGCCGTTTTGCCGAACCCGTCTATTTTCTGGCGCTTCTGATCCTGAGTATCATTATTGGATGGCGCTATCGAACCGCCCGGCGGCCCCGGTACCTAAGTATCCCCCTTCTTTTTATCCTCCCCCTGGTCTTCGCCGGGGTGGTACTCATTTACCGGGCCGCTATGCATATCCTGGGAATCTGGCTTGTCCTCTCCCTATCTTTTGTTCCGGCCTTGATTGTTACCTTTGCCGGCGCTTTTTTATTATTTGTCCTGTTCCTCATCGGTCTTGCCTATCAATATGAATGAAACTACCCGCCGCATCGTTGACCGCCTGCTCGCCGTTCCTCCAGGGCGGGTCGCCTGTTACCGGGATGTGGCTCGGGCGGCGGGCCTTCCCAACGGAGCGCGTCAGGTCGTCCGTACGCTGCATTCCCTATCCGAGTCCTGGGCGCTCCCCTGGCACCGCATCATCCGCGCCGACGGCTCCATTGCGCTGGAAAGCTGCCGGGGCAGGGAAACGCAGATCGCTCTGTTGCGCTCTGAAGGGGTTCAAGTTTCAGATGCCGGACGGGTGGATATGGCCGCCTATGATTATTTCAGGAATATCCCGCCAGAGGACCATGTTTGAGAAGGATGTCCGGGCCGGGGCCTTCTCAACGCATTCGTATAATTCACGGACTTTTTTCTTCCCTTCGAACTCACAGTAATATATGGTTTTGCGTGGGTATGGCGGAAGGGCTGGGGCTATGCCCTATCCGGAAGATATGGTATGATTTCCAAGAGTTTACTATGACAAAGTTAGCGTCTTTTACTATTCATACCCACCATAAAAATGAATGGCTCAATATTTCCGGGGATGTACGAAAAATCGTTGCGGCTTCTTCCGGCGTAGGCGAAGGGATCTGCGTCGTCTTTGTACCTCACACCACAGCGGCGGTAACGGTGAACGAGAATGCCGATCCCGATGTACCCCGCGATGTGATATTGGCTTTGGACGCCATATCTCCGGATCGCCGGGAATTCCGCCACGGCGAAGGGAATTCAGCGGCCCACACGAAGACCAGTTTGGTAGGTCCCTCTATTACTCTCATCGTAACCGGCGGCGCCGTGCTTTTGGGAACCTGGCAGGGAATTTGGTTCAATGAATATGACGGCCCCCGGACCCGCACCGTTTACGTCCGGGTAATGGGAGACGCGGAATGAACGCCGGGAGTTTCCGCGCGGTGGGCAGTCTGAATGTTCCGGAGCGCTGGTGAAGTATCTTTACGAAACCCATCTGCACACGGCTCAGGGGAGCGCCTGCGCAAATTCCAGGGGACGGGACTATATCCGGCATTACAAAGACAAGGGCTATACCGGCGTCATCGTAACCGATCACTTTTTTAACAGCAACACCGCCATAGACTTGGATATGCCCTGGAAGCGCTGGGTCGAGGAGTACTGCCGCGGGTACGAGGAAGCCCGGCAGGAAGGAGAACGGATAGGCGTTGACGTTTTCTTTGGCTGGGAAGAGTCTTTTGACGGCGACGACTACCTGGTTTACGGCTTGGGGAAGGAATGGCTCTTGGAGCATCCCGAAGCCGCCCGTTGGACCGTTCCGCAGCAGTACAGGGCGGTCCACAAATACGGCGGCTGCGTGGTTCACGCCCATCCGTTTCGGTACAGAGGGTATATTCCCCGGATATATCTTTCCCCCCGCTGGGTAGACGCGGTGGAAGCGGCCAACAGCGCCAATGACCCGTCTAGCGACGCCCTGGCAATGTGCTACGCGAAGTCCCAGGGCCTGCCGGTTACCGCCGGTTCAGACATCCATGGGGTGAACCAGCTTAAGACCGGCCCAGTCTTCGGAGTCTGCCTGGACAAAAAAATGGAAACTATTCAGGACTATGTTCGGGCCATACGGACCGGCGCCATCGCCGGGCTGCTGATACCGGAAGGCCGCTGTTCTCTGCGCAGGGATGAAGACATTCCTGAATGGGTATACGTCCGCGAGGGAGAAGGCCGGGTAACCCGGCAATCTATGAGAGCGTATATTGCCCCTGAGGGACAGTCGGAGGAGTATTCTTTTTGATTGAACCATAAAGAAGGATTCACCAGCGATTACTTTGACGGAGTATCCCAAAGGAGAATATTCATAGCGCCGGGGGTCTCGCTTCCCCCAAGGCCCACCGAAACGTTTTTGGGCAGGCAGATATTGAAAAGCGTATCCCGCGCCGCCGTTATGGCTTCCGCGTAATAGGTTCTCAAGCCTTTCTCTTCTAAAATTTTAAGCGCTTCCCTGAATTATTCTCCGTATTCGGGTTTGTCTACCAATAGGGTTCCCATCTGCGGCAAATGCGGGTAAGGCACTCCATGTAAAAATAGTCCCCAAAGATGGTACACTCATCCACCCCCTTCCCGTCAGGTTTTGAGTAGACCCCGTGGAGCAGCAAACCTGTGGATTCAACGCTGTCTCGGGTGGTATAGGAATTTGCCAGAGAAGCGGCAATGTACCACGCCGCGTTTTTGAAAGCTTCTTTGTCCGGGTCTCCCGCGTCCAGCGCACCGCTCAATTCCAGAAGCCCGGAGGCCGCGATGGCCGTAGCGGAACTATCCCGTTCTTCAGAACCTTCCTGAAAGATTAGATCCCAATAGGCAACCATATCTTCCGGGAGTCTGTTAAGAAAATACCGGGCCAGGCCCCTGGCGGTTTCCAGCAGGTCGGGGTCCCGAAGATATTGGTAAGAGAGGGCGTTGCCGTAGATGCCCCAAGCCTGACCCCTGGACCAGCAGGAATCATCGGAGTGGCCTTGGGCGGTATTGCCCCTGATAGGCAGCCCTGTGCCGGTATCAAAAAAGTACGTGTGGTAAGTGGACCAGTCTTCCCGAATGAGACAGGCGTTGGCGGTATTGATGTGCCGGAGCGCGGC
>JAIRSS010000225.1 GCA_031255315.1 Spirochaetaceae bacterium | reverse complement strand
CCGCGGCTTGGCGCACCGGCTTCTCGTGCTTCCCCGCCAGCGCCGCCGCTTCGACTTTGAACTCCGTGGAGTAAACCCGCCGTTCTTTGTCTTTCGTTCCCATCTCTTTCTCCTCTGTTGTTATATTTCCCGCTTATCTTTATGTCTGCCAGATGGGGTAAGGTCCACCTTTCCAGTTGAGGCCGCAGGCAAAGTCGTAGGCGCGGCCGCATTCGCCGGTGTAGACCTCCATATCCAGAAGGACATCCTCGCATTGAGCTTCGACGGCATCCATGTTCTTCGGCATCTGGACAAGATGCAGCGCCGGGGTTCCGTCTTGCCGCTATTGGAGCTTACAAGACAATACAGGGCTGGAAATTTATACCCTAGTTGCCTAATATCTGTATGCATGAGGAGTGTCATTGTATGGATAAATTTTCATTGCTCGGGAAACGGGCCTTTATAACCGGCGCCAGTTACGGTATCGGCTTTGCCATCGCCACGGCCTTGGCCGAAGCGGGGGCGGAGATTTTTTTTAACGATATAAATCAGGAACTGGTGGATAAAGGAACCGCCGCCTATACGGAAGCCGGCGTCAGCGCCCGGGGTTATGTTTGCGATGTTACCAGCGAGGATGCGGTTAACGCCCTCGTCGCGCGGATCGAAGCGGAAGCGGGGGCCCTTCATATTTTGGTCAACAATGCGGGAATCATTAAGCGCGTTCCCATGACGGATATGAAAGCCGAGGACTTCCGGAAGGTGATCGATGTGGACTTGAACGCCCCCTTTATTGTCGCAAAGGCGGTGATCCCGGGTATGATAAAAAACGGCGGCGGCAAGATAATCAATATCTGCTCCATGATGAGCGAACTTGGCCGCGAGACGGTAAGCGCGTACGCCGCCGCTAAAGGCGGGCTGAAAATGCTGACCAAAAACATCGCCAGCGAGTACGGCGGGTTCAATATTCAATGCAACGGCATAGGTCCCGGATATATCGAAACGCCTCAAACTGCGCCGCTGCGGGAACGGCAGCCGGACGGCAGCCGTCATCCTTTTGATCAGTTCATTATAAGTAAAACCCCCGCCGCCCGCTGGGGTACAACGGAAGACTTGAAAGGCCCCGCCATATTCCTGGCGTCCGCTGCTTCCGACTTTGTAAACGGCCACATCCTCTACGTGGATGGCGGCATCCTTGCGTATATAGGTAAACAACCCTAAAGCCTGTGGTTTACAGCCGCCCATAGGGGGAGCGGGGAATGTACCTCCGCTCCCCTTGTTTTTATGAGGGCGGTCCGCAAAGCCTTCGGGAAAAAAGGTATATCTTGCAAAAAACGATAAAAAATCGTATCACTTTTGTACTATATAATGTATGAAATCTGAATTATTTTTATGGAGCTAAAGTATGCTGGTCCTCAAATTCGGAGGTACTTCGGTGGGAAGCGCCGACGCGGTGGAGAAACTCTTTGCGATTGTAACTGACCGGGAACACGGGTCCGCAGTACGGGTGGCGGTTGTTTCCGCCCTGAGCGGGATGACTGACGGGCTCATTGCCATTGCCCGCCAGGCGGCTCGGGGGGACGGCGGCTATACCGTCACGCTGGAGGAAATGCGCGCCCGGCACCTGGATTTTGCCGCCAGCCTTTTTAACGCGAAGCCGGAGTCCCGAAAGACCGCCGAAATGACGATTGAAGGGGCTTTTTCCAAACTTTCCCGTACTCTGGACGGGATAATGATTCTCCGGGAGTTATCCCCCCGGATCCTGGACTACGCTATGAGCTTTGGGGAACGGCTTTCCGCGTCCCTGGTAGCCGGGTTTTTCGTTTCCCGGGGGGTACGCGCCGAGTACCTGGATGCCAGAGAGGTTATCAAGACCGACCGGTCCTATGGGGCCGCCCAGATCATTCCTGAGGAAACCTACGGGGCGATCCGCGCCTATTTGAAAAACCGGCCCGCCCTGCAAATCGCCGCGGGATTCATCGCTTCGGATGATGAAGGACACACCACTACCCTGGGCCGGGGGGGATCGGACCTTTCGGCGGCTGTTTTCGGCGCCGCCCTTGAAGCCGAGGCGGTGGAAATCTGGACGGATGTGGACGGTATTCTCACGGCGGACCCCCGGATGGTTAAGAACGCCTTTAAAATAGACCGCATCTCGTACGAGGAAGCCCTGGAGCTTTCCCATTTCGGGGCCAAGGTCCTGCATCCCCCTACGGTCAGGCCGGCTCTGGAGAAAGGCGTCCCCATCGTGATACGCAACACCTTCAATCCCGCCGGTTCGGGAACCCGGATTACCGGGGAAGCGCAAGACAGCCCGTATCCCATACGGGGTATCAGCTCGCTGGGAAACATCACACTGGTCCGCCTTCAGGGGACGGGGATGGTAGGGGTTGCGGGATTTTCCTCCCGGCTTTTCGGCGCTCTGGCCCGGCGGCGGATCAGCGTCATCCTGATAACCCAAAGCTCCAGTGAATATTCCATCTGTTTCGCTGTAGACCCCGCCGCCGCCGCCGAAGCGTCGGCGGCCCTGAGCGAAGAATTCGAGCGGGAGATCGCCGCCTCCACGATTGATGAGCCGGTAGTTGAAGGAGACCTGGCCGTCATCGCGGTGGTGGGGTCCAGGATGAAACGGAGGTCCGGCATAGCCGGAAAGGTCTTCCACGCCCTGGGCCGGAACGGAATCAACATCGTGGCCATAGCCCAGGGATCATCGGAACTCAATATCTCGGCGGTTATTTCCCGGCACGACGAGGCCAAAGCCCTGAACGCAGTACACGAAGCCTTCTTCCTTTCCGGCGTACGGTCGGTGAACCTCTTCCTTGTGGGCATCGGCCTTATCGGAGGTACCCTGGTGGACCAGATCGGGAGGCACCGGGAAATCTTAGCGGATAAGCATCAGATACGCATCAATCTGGCCGGGGCCGCTAATTCCCGGCGAATGATCTTCAATCCCGACGGCCTGGACCCCAAAACTATCAAGGCGCAGCTTGCCGGCGATACTCAGACCGAGCCTTTCGAGCTTGACGCCTTCATTGACCGGATGAAGGCATTCAATCTTCCCAACATGGCTTTCTGTGATTGTACTCCCGGCAGTGATGTGGCTTCCCGGTACGCCGGAATACTACAGGCCGCCATCCCCATTGTTACCCCCAACAAGAAGGCCAATTCCGGTTCCCTGGAGTATTACCGCACCCTGACGGGGTATTCGAAAGACAGGGGCATTCCCTACCTCTACGAGACCACGGTCTGCGCCGGCCTCCCGGTTATTTCTACGCTTCGGGACCTGGCTGTTTCGGGGGACCGGGTCAGGCGTATAGAAGCGGTTCTGTCCGGGACCTTGAGCTACATCTTCAACAACTTCGACGGTTCCAAGCCTTTTTCCGAACTGGTTCGGGAGGCGAAGGCTAAGGGGTATACCGAACCGGACCCCCGGGACGATCTTAACGCCATGGACGCCGCTCGGAAGGCCCTGATCCTGGCCCGCGAATGCGGCTTGTCCCTGGAATTTGACGGGGTGAACATAGAACCCATCCTGCCCGCCGCCTGCTTTGAGGCCGCCGGCGTGGAAGCCTTTTTCGTGGAACTGCGGCAGGCGGACCCGGTCTTTGAAAAGCGCCGGGCTGACGCGGCGGCCAAGAATCAGGTTCTGCGGTATGTGGCGGTTATTGAAGAAGGCGCCGCCCGGATTTCCCTCCGGGAAGAAGACGAAGGCAGCCCCTTCCGCTCCCTGGTGGACGCGGACAACATTGTGGTAATTACCAGCGACCGGTATTCAACCCGGCCTATGGTGATCAAAGGCCCCGGCGCGGGCGCACAGGTTACGGCGGGCGGCGTCTTTGCGGATATTGTGCGGATAGCCCGGACCCTGGTTTAGCGCCAGGCCGCTGCCGCGGAACCCGCACGGCGCAGACCCGGAGAGCCTGCCGCCCGGATTCATAAATTTCCCGGCCCAGGAGTTTGTAACGGCGAAAAGCCAGGAATACGGTCCGTAGATTACACCGGGTTACCGCAGATTTTTCGTATCACCCGTGTTCGTAATCGGTGAAGATCCGGGTAATCTGTGGACTTTGTTGTCATGTATTTTTGTCATTTAGTGTTTACGAGGCGCTATGAGTTTGTTGCGCTTCGTTCCTAAAACCTCCAAAACCAACAAGTGCACCAGGCTGCTAGAGATAGGGTCCCGCTTCCATTCGCGCCAGGGTCTCCTCGAAAACTCCCACGTCCCAGGCGAGGTCCAGCACGGTGTACCGGTTCCGTATCATCTGAGCCCGCCGGGCGGCGGCAATGACCTCACTGCGGGTCAGGTTGATTTCCCCCGGCAGGACCGGACAGCCGCCCCGGGCCAAAAGGTCCCGTAACTCACCGTAGGGAGGGAGCTTTTCCCGGACGTTTTCCCGTATCTCCTTCCAGTTGTCCCGCAGGGCGTCCGCCAGGGCTGCGGCGTGTTTCTCGTCCCCCAGCTTTTCCAGGGCGGTTCTCACCGCAGCGTCCGCCGGTTTAGTCCCCCGAATCGCCGGGGTGGTGAAGGCGGCGCGTACCTCCGCTTCCCGCTCCGCCCGGCTGGGCCGTCGCCAGTCCGGGGAAGGAAGCGGCGGGGCGGCCTGAGCAAAGAGCGCCTCCGTGAAGGCGGCGGCGACCAGGGTCCCCAGGGCGACCTTATGGCCGTGGGTTACAGGACTGCCGTCTACCGAAAGATCCTCCATTTCCCAAATATGACTCCAAAGATGCTCGCAGCCTGACACGGGCCGGGAACTTCTGAGGCGCTGCATGGCAAAGCCGGTAACGGACAGGGCGGTGAAGAGAAGCTCCACCGCATCCGCGTCTCCCCGGACCGCGTCTTCCGCGTGTTTGAGCGTGTCTAACAGCCCGGTCTGGGTCATATTCCACGCCAGGGGATCAATAGGCTCCGTTCCCGGAGCGCCCAGAGCGCCAGCTTTCCCGGCGATAATCCAGTCCGTCCCGGCGATGATCTTCCCCGCCAGGTCGCCGAATCCTGAGGAGGAAAGATAGGCCGGCGCTTCCCGCAATACCGCCGTAGACGCCGCCAGCGTCCGGGGAGCGGGACAGGGGAAGGTCTGCTTGAAGCCGCCGGAGAGGAGGGCCGCGCCGTAGGATGTATAGCCGTCCACCGACGCGGCGGCAGGGACGCAAAGGTAGGGGAGGTTTAGCTCCGAAGCGGCCCGTTTCACCAGGTCGTTCACCGTTCCGGCGCCCACGGCAATGGGGACCATGCCCGCGCAACCGGGAAGGGACGTGATATGCGCGGTTATCCGGGCAATATGGCGGTACTCGGCGTGAAGCCGGGGAGAGCCGGGAAATACCAGGGCCTCCGCCAGAGGGACGCCGGCGGCGCTGAGGACTTCCTTGACCTTTGTTCCCGCCGCGGCATTGGTGTTCTCATCAGCGATGATGCAGGCGGCGGTAAAATCGTAGTGATCCCGGAGCAGGCGGGGAATACCGTCCAGGGCGGCTGGACCCAGCAAAAGCTCTTTGGTCTCCGCAGCCGCGGTAAGACAGTCTTCCAGGGATAATGTTTTCTGTTCAGTCATGCGTATCCTCCAGATGTGGGATGGGGCGGTTCACTCGGTCCCGGATTCATGGGGTCTCAAGAAAAGCTGTACCCGCCCGCCGGTTCATCATCCAACGTATGAACCCAGATTTTAAATTCCGGTGCTTTCTGAGGAACCTTTATACCATATAATGAGGTGATACATACAGAGTGAATAGTTATGGCACGACCAGTGCGGCGGGTGCTTCCCCGCGGTCTCAGGTACCGGTGCAAACTCACGTTGACCGTAAGGCGGTGAAGCCGGGAGAAGAGAGCGTTTGACACCGCTGTGCCTCGGTTTCTGAGCGGTTTTGTAGGACCGTAACCGGAACGCTCCCCTATTCCGGCTGGGTGGAGGAGCGTTCCCTGCTGAACAGCGCAAACAACCAGGCGGCGGAGGCCGTTGAGGATGTCAGCGTCTCTCCGCCCCCTTGATCGGGATCATTATGACAACGGCGTGGAATTCATCAACAAGCCGCTTTTGGAGCGGCGTCGTACCGCATATCACGGCAGGCCGGAGCAGGCCCTGGCGGAGGTCTATACCCATGTGTCCCCGAACTACCAGTATCCGTCTTTTCGGTTGCTCGGCAAGGAGAAGCAGAGGGACGGCCGGTACAGAAAATTTATGAGAAAACCCTTAAAAACCCCTTTTCAGCGGCTGCTTGAACATAAACCGGGAAAAGGACATGGTGAAACACCCCTCTGGTCAGGGGCTGAACAGGCCGAAGCGGGCTGGGTTGTAGTTTCAAGGAACCGTCTTCTTTTCGGCTGATTAATTTTGAGGCGCCAGCAGTTTTACATTTAGGACAGGTTCCGATACTTAAAGTATGGGTGTAGGATTACTCAAGGCGTATTTGGAAGCATTTGAGGCCATTGGAGCGGGTATTGCCGACAAGCGGCGGGACGGGTACGACAAGCGGTACGAGTACGCTGATGCCATCAAGGGCGCCTACGGGATATTTTTCTTTCAGCCCCCCTCAATGCCGGACTACCCGGAACGGCTCAAGAAGAAGAAAGAACGGAGCAATGTCGAAACCGTTCTGAAGGGAGACAAGATACCCGGCAACAACCAGATCACCCGGCTGTTGGACGGGATAGAGCCGGGAGCCTTTGGGGAGGTCTTTGAGGTTGGGCTTGAAACCGCGCGGAAGCATGGGGGGCTGGACCGGTATCTGGTATTGAACAACACCTACCGGCTGGTAACGCTTGACGGGGTCTGGTTTTACCAATCAAAGAACATCACCTGTCCGCATTGTCTGCACCGGAAGCTACAAGACGGGGAGACGCTGTATTACCATGACATGGCGGCGGCGGCGCTGGTGAGGCCGGGGGTGGAGACGGTATTGCCGCTGGTACCGGAGTTTATCCGGAACGAAGACGGGGAGGGGAAACAGGATTGCGAGCGGAATGCGGCGGGACGGCGGCTGGAAGGTAACGCCGAAAGGTACCGACGGCTTAATCCGGTATTTTCAGGGGATGATTTATACGCGAATTACCCGGTTTGTGCGGCGATAGGGGGGAAGGTCTGCATTTTATGGTTACCTGCAAGCCGGACAGCCATCGGCGGCTGTATGATTCGCTGGGAGAGGGGTGTCTGGAGGGGAAGACGGTTGAGCGATGGACGGGGCGGCAGCATCTTGAGTACCGATACCGGTGGTATAACGGGGTGGAGCTGCGGGAAGAAGAACCGACGTTGCGGGTGAACTTCTTTTCCTTTGAGATCTGGAACCGGGAGAAGGGAAAGGCGACGTATCGGAACAGTTGGGTAACGAATTTTGAGGGAGGAGCGGGGGATGTGGTAGAGATGGTGGAGTGCGCCCGGGCGAGGTGGAAGGGAACGAACACAACAACGTGTTGAAACATCACGGGTATGATCTGGAGCACAATTTTGGGCATGGGGAGGAGCATGCGTGTGAGATATACGCAATACTGAACCTGCCGGCCTTTCAGATGCACGGGGTTCTGTGGTTTTTGGACGAGGGGTATGAGAAGGCGCGGGGTAGTATCCGGCGACGGGATGAGTTTTTCGCGGAATTACGGGTGATGTTCAGCCGATATCTGTTTCAAAGCGGGGAAAAATTTATCGGCTTTGTGGCCATAGAAGATGAGCCCGTTGGGTAAATGTAAAACCGCTGTGGAGGCACCGCGCTGTATTGACATTTTAGAAATTATGAATAGTATAGATGAGTGTAGTTTGTTAAAGAAAGGTTCTTTAACAGTACTATAAAGGACTATTTTCTTGAGGGCGGCGAGACCTTGGATCTGAATTAGGGAGGGTTGAAAGTCTTTTGGGGAAATTTGTGTTGTACTTTTTATATGAAACGCGACTACCTTCAAGAGGTTTTTTAGAACAGGATGCTGGCGCTTTATTTTAATGGGCCCCTTCGTCTATTGGTTAGGACATGAGATTCTCAATCTTAAAAGAGGGGTTCAATTCCCCTAGGGGCTAGGATAAAATTTTACAAATCGAGTCTGTTCCAATCGAAACATGAGGGATACCGCACAGAAAGTCCTGAAATACATCCGGGGATGCTGGTCGATAGCGAACCATCCGCATTGGATGCAGGACAAGAGTAGATCGGGAAGACGAGTGCCGGGTGAGGACGGAGAACGCGGCGTTGTGCAGGCTAAGGAACGTGAAGATATGGAGAAAACCCGAGTCAGCGCCAAACGCCGCATTTTGAAATCTGCTGCGCCGCCTGTGCCCGGCACATGGAAAGTCGGGCCCTGTTCACTAGAGATGGAGCTTTGACCGGCAAATTCAGCTGCGGTTGTTTCCGCAACGATGCCCTTGAAACCCTGGGCAAACATTACCACCCTCATAGCGCCCACAGGGGATAATTTGTCCATACAGGAAAAACCGGCCCGCTGAATCGCCGCTTCAAAGTTGGTGCACCCCCAATGGGAAACCAGGTTCTGGAGCCAGACGAGGGGGTCCTTGTGCCTGGTCCGCAAATCTTCGCCATAACCGCGGCGTACACATAGTCAAAGCAGCTGTTCCAAATAGCCTGGTTGTCCAACCCTGATGGAAGGGGCGCAACGTCCACGGATATGACCTTGTCCGCCCAGGCGCCGCCGTAGGACACCCCTACCCTTGCGCCGTC
>JAIRSS010000214.1 GCA_031255315.1 Spirochaetaceae bacterium | reverse complement strand
GAAAATGGCTAATCGACTGCCATGTTGCCGAATTTCGGCCAATGTCCCTGACCAGATTTATTTCAAAAACCCTTGATAAGCCTGTCCACAAAATTCAGGAAGTGCTTGGCTAATTCTGTGAAAATAGAAAAAACGGGCGCATCGTTTCTATATCTTTAAATTCGGGAAATATGCAGTATTTATCCCCATTAAGGAAAATTTATTCCGTAAGACCCCTTGTCATGGTTTTTGCTCAAGTGCCTGGTGAGCGGGCACCGCAAAAACCACTCCACCCCTTCGGGGCCGGGTCATGGTTCATTTTCATACCGGGAACTTTACAGGTTCCATCCACCGCATTCGGAAGATTGGCTAGTACCTCGAAACACTAAATGACAAAAATACATGACAACAAGGTCCCGGATTACGAACCCGGTTGATACGAAAAATCTGTGGTAATCTCGTGTAATCTGCGGACCGTATTCCTGCCTTTTAGCCTTTACAAGGTCCTAGTATATCCCATGGATTACAATAAGTCCCGCACATCACCCGCTTAATTGACACCCGTTCCCCCGATGGCTAAGATAATCCCTATGAAAAAACAACTCGGTATTTCTGTTCTGTGTGCGGGTATTCTCTTTTTCGTTACGGCCTGCTCCGGTAATGAGGAGCTTTCAGAGGAAGCCATTAACGCCCTGGGGCTTGAGGGGCTGGAAACCATTCTTGCCAAAACCGTGAGCAAACCCTGGCGGGGCGAAGAATTTGTCCCCGGAAGATTGGGCGGAACCTGGAACAGCGTCGTCAGCGCAGACCCCAAGAGTTTCAATATTCAGGTATCCGAAGGGGACAGCGCCACCAGTGCCGTGGTAGGCGCCATGCAGGATTATCTTTCCGATTACGATACGGTAACCCGGCAGTGGAAGCCCCACTGCGCCTCGGCGGAAATCATCGCGGACGAAGACGCGGGTACCCTGGACGTGATCTATACCCTCCGGGACGACCTCTACTGGACGTGGTATGACTCGGACCGGAAGGTTCCGGTTACCAGCGACGACATTGTTTTCTGGTATAACGAGATCGAAGGGGACCCGGCTTTCAACAGTTCCTTGTATAACAGCCAGTTTGTAACCATGCCCGACGGGACCGAAGCCCGCATTGATATTGAGAAGCTGGACGACCGCCGGTTTGTCTTTCATTTTCCCCGCATCGTGGCCGAGCCCCTCCTTGCAACCAACCGGGACATAGCACCCCGTACAGGCTACGAGGAAGCGAAACGGGAACGGGGCGTTCAGGGCGTCCTGGACCTTTTCAATGTGGAAACCGATCCCCGGACCATCCCTTCTATGGGAAAGTGGTTCCTGGTGGAATACACGCCCCAACAGCGGCTGGTGTATAAACGCAACCCCGCCTATTGGGACAAGGACGCGGTTAGCGGCCTTTCCCTTCCCTTTTACGAAGAAGAAATCGCCCGGATTATCCCGGACGAAAACACCCAGCTTCTGCTGTTTAAGCAGGGGGATACCGACTCATACGGCCTGCGTCCCGAAGACCTGGACGAACTGGTCAATAAACAGTTCCGGGAAGCGAAAACCGGTATTGCCGGGTTCTTCCAGCGCCTCTTTGGGAAGAACTTCCGTACCGATTACACTGTGTTCAACGCGGAAGGCGCCCTGAGCGCTAGTATGTGGATCTTCAACCAAAACCCGGTAAACAAGGACGCCCCGTACTACGAATGGTTCACCCAAAAGGAATTCCGCCAGGCCATGAGCTGCCTCCTGAACCGGGACCGGATCATCAGCCAGGTATACCGGGGGCTTGCGGAACCTAAACTCAACTTTTTTCCCGAACCCAACCCGTATTACAACGGCGGTATCCAACTTCAATACCTCTACGATCAATCCCGTGCTCTGGCGCTCCTGGAATCCATCGGGTTCAGCCGGGACGGGGAGGGGGTTCTCCGGGACGGCGCGGGGCGGGCGGTGGAATTCGACTTGACCATCCGTTCCGACAGTTCCATCAATACCGACATCGCTTCTATCTTCATGGATGAACTGGCGCAGGCGGGGATCAAGCTGAACATCAGGACCCTGGATTTCCAAAAGATGGTGGAGCAGCTGTTCACGACTTTCGATTGGCAGTCCATGATCATGGGGCTTTCGGGGGCGAATATCTTCCCCACCCAGGGGAGCAACGTCTGGCCCTCTACCGGGAACCTCCACATGTGGTATCCCCTTCAGCCGCAGCCCGCCACCGATTGGGAGGCGCGCGTTGATTACCTGTACAACGAAGGGGCGTACACGATTGATCAGGAAAAGGCAAAGGCGATATGGGACGAATATCAGGCAATCATCCTGGAACAATGCCCGGTGATTTACCTGGTACGGCCCCGCAGTTTTGCCGCGCTCCGGGACCGGTGGGATCAGGCAAACGTATATTTTGACAACACCAATGGGTTTGAAACAACCCACCTATTCCTAAAGCCGTGACCGGGACGGGCGCGGGGGACCGGCAGACCCGGCGGGGGGCCGGTTTATCCGGGATTGCGGCGGTGTTGCTGCGGCCCTTCTACGGGTTCAAGCGGAAAGCGCCCCTGGCCGCGTACATCACGAGCCGGCTCATCACCATGGCGGTAACGCTCTTTATCCTGGGATTCGCGGTATTCGGCCTTATGGAGCTTGCCCCGGGCGACATCGTGGATCAGATCATGATGCAGCAGCTTTTCAGTGAAGATCAGGGCCGGGCGGGGCGGAACCGGGATGCCCTGAACCTGGAACAGCTTGAAGCGCAGCGGGCCGCCCTGGGGCTGGACCAGCCGTTCTCCATTCAGTATTTCCGCTGGCTGGGCAGGGTTCTGCGCGGCGACCTGGGGACCAGCCTCATCTCCCGCGCGCCGGTGTCATTTCTTATCGCTTCCCGCATGGCCAATTCGGCGCTGCTCAACGTCATTTCACTGGTACTCATCACCTTCTTCTCGTTTTTGCTGGGGGTCTACTTTTCCACCAAGGCCGGAACCGCCGCGGACCTGGCGGTAACCTTCTTCGCCCTGGTGCTCCACGCCTTTCCGGGGATACTGCTTCTTATTCTGTTGCAGCTTTTCGCGTCAATAACGGGCCTCTTCCCGGTAACCGCCTATCCCCCCTTCCCGTTTGCGTCCGCTCCGGGGCGTTTCGTTTTTTCCTACGCCCATCATATCTTTCTTCCCCTCCTCGCGTCCTTCCTGGGGGGGATAGGGGGGACCCTGCGGATGATACGGGCGACCATGCTGGATCAGCTGGGCCAGCCCTACATCACGAGCCTCCGTTCCCGGGGCATCCGGGAGTGGCGGGTCTACTTTAACCACGCCTTCAGAAACACCCTGAACCCGTACATCACCGGAAGCGCCAATCTTCTGGCGAGCCTGTTCTCCGGCTCCCTTATCCTGGAGATCATCTTCGCCTATCCCGGCATAGGCCGGCTCATGTACGAGGCGGTCTTGCAGGAAGACATCAACCTGGTGCTGGCGAACCTCATGTTCATCTCGTTCCTGGTCCTTCTGGGCATGGTCCTGGCGGATATAACCCTGGCGCTCGTTGATCCACGGATACGCTATGGGAAGGAATGAGGTGATTAACCGGGAGGCGGGGAAGCCTTCCGTAAATCAACGCAATCTGTGTAATCTGTGGACCTTTTGTATTTTCCACGCCGCCGGGATAGGGGAGCGCCAAAAATGAAGCGGTTTCTTACATATCTTAGGGCCCGGCCTTTGGGGATGGCGTCCCTCGCCGTTCTCATCATCTTCTATCTTCTGATGGGCTTCGCCGAATTTATCGCCCCCTACTCCCCAACCACGACCTTCCCGGAGATGACCTATCATCCGCCGAATATGCGGTTCTACCAGGGGAAGATACAGGCCCAGCACGCCAGGGTGGTCAACACCATCAACTGGCGCTATGTCCGGGTACGGGGGCAATACGGCGGCGTCAGGTTTTTCGGCACGGGGGAGCCGTACAAGCTGTGGGGCCTTATTCCCGCGGACCGGCATCTCTTTGCCCCCGAACCGGGCGGCTACCCCGTGTTTTTCATGGGAGCGGACAACCTGGGGCGGGACCTGTTTTCCCGCATCGTGTACGGCAGCCGCATCTCCCTTACCATAGGGTTTATCGCCACCGCCATATCCCTGGTCCTGGCGATACTGTTCGGCGGCCTTTCAGGGTACTTCGGCGGCATGACCGATTGGACCATCATGCGCTTCTCCGAATTCTTCATGCTCATCCCCGGCCTCTATCTGATACTTTTCCTGCGTTCCCTCCTTTCGTCCACCATGGATTCAGGCCGGTCCTACATGATGATAACCCTGATCCTTTCCCTAGTTGGCTGGCCCGGCTCCGCCCGGACTATACGGGGCATGGTACACGCCATTAAACGGGAAGAATTCGTACTCAACGCCCAGCTTGAAATGATCCCGTCTGTGGTAATCATCTTCCGGCACATCATCCCCCAGATCGCGAGCCTCCTCATCGTGAGCATCGCCCTGAGCGTGCCGGGCTTCATCATGACGGAGACCACCCTTTCGTATCTGGGCCTGGGCATCGTGGACCCGGCGGTAAGCTGGGGGTCCCTTATCAAGCGGGACATCTCAACCGTGAACAATTTACGGAACTACCCCTGGCTCCTCAATCCGGTGTGGTTCCTCCTGACCGTAACCCTGGCGTTTAATTTCATCGGCGACGCGCTGCGGGATTACTACGATCCGTATCACACGGTATTTGGACCGGGGCTGCGGGGCCT
Source organism: Spirochaetaceae bacterium (assembly GCA_031255315.1). Next base: position 2,019 of record JAIRSS010000214.1, on the reverse strand, counting down.
TAGAAGGAAGCGGGAGAAAAAGGCGAAATGATGAAGGAACGCGCACACGCGCCGCGGGCGCCGCTGCTTGAAGTCCGGGACCTTGCCGTTGAGTTCTCCGTTCTCCGGGGCTTTACCCGCGCCGCGATACAGGCGGTGCGGGGGGTGTCCTTTACCCTGGAACGGGGCGGCGTCCTGGGCGTCGTGGGGGAAAGCGGCTCCGGGAAGAGCGTTACCACCCAGGCGATACCGGCGCTGCTTCCCAAAAACGCCTCGGTAACCGGGTCCATACGCTACGAAGGGAAAGAACTTGCCGGGCTTGACGCCGCCGCGCTTCGGGAATACCGGGGCAGGAAAATTGGGATGATCTTCCAAGAACCGGGCCGCTCCTACGACCCGCTTCAAAACATGTCCGCTGTGTTCTTTGAAACCTTCCGCAACAGCGATCCCGGAATAGGCCGGCAGGAATCGGATGAAAAGGCCGCCGCCCTCCTCCTGGAGGCCGGGCTTGAACGGGGCCGGGAGCGGCTGCTCAATTTTCCCCACCAGTTTTCGGGGGGCCAGCTTCAACGCATCGGCATAGCCCTGGCCCTGGCCCAAGGCTGCGAGCTCCTCATTGCCGATGAGCCGACCACGGCCCTGGACGTAACCATACAGCGGCAGATTGTGAATCTCCTTAAAACCCTGCAACGTATACGCGCTATTTCCATCATATTTATCAGCCACGATATTGAACTGGTGGCGGACATTTCCAGCCGCGTCATGGTGATGTACGGCGGCCTCGTGATGGAGTCGGCGGAGGCCTGGGCTGTCATGTCCCATCCCCTCCACCCCTACACCCGGGGCCTTCTCGCGGCCTCTCCCCGGTTTGGGAGCCACTACTCACGGGAGCGGCTGGCCCCCATCCCCGGAAAGGTTACCGATCCGGCAAACCCGGAACCCGGCTGTCCCTTTGCCCCCCGGTGTCCCGAAGCCGCCCCTGAGTGCGCGGCGGAGCTGCCGCCGCTTGCTGCGGCCGGCCCGGAACCCAACGGGGGCGGCTCGGCGGTTCCCCATGAACTGCGGTGCGTCCGCGTGAATACCCTTCGCAACGGGGAGGCCCGGCATGGCGATCATTAAGGCCCAAAACCTCAGGAAGCGGTTTAACCTGGAAGCGGGATTCTTCGCCCGGTTCGGCCGCTATGTTTACGCCGTGAACGGCGTGTCGTTTTCTATCGGCGAAAATGAAACCTACGGCCTGGTGGGGGAATCCGGGTGCGGCAAAACCACGACCGCCCGGCTCCTGGTACGCATGTACGAAAGCGACGGGGGAAGCGTCCTGTACCGGGACAATAGTGAGGTGGGAAGCCTGAAACGGGGGGAACTCAAAAAGTACCGGGAAAAAGTAAAGTACGTGTTCCAGGACCCGGCCCGTTCCCTCAACCCCCGCATGACGGTTTACGATGTCCTGACATCGGGATACCGCTGGTCTTCCGTCTGGCCCGGCGCACAGCAGGCCCGGGAAGAAGCGGCGGCCATCCTTGAAGAAGTGGGCCTTGGCGCGGCGGATCTGGAACGGCGGCCCGGGGAATTTTCGGGCGGCCAGCGGCAGCGCATCTCCATAGCGCGGGGCCTCCTGATGAAACCGGACCTTTTGATCTGCGACGAAGTGGCGTCCGCCCTGGACGTTTCCATTCAGGGGCAGATACTGAACCTGCTCCTGGACATTCGTTCACGGCGTAATCTCTCGTTCCTGTTCATCGCCCATGACCTCAAGGCGGCTTCGTATTTCTGCGACCGCATAGGGGTCATGTACCGGGGGGAAATCATGGAGGAAGCCCCGGCATCGGACCTGTACCAAACCGCCCGGCATCCCTACACCCGGCTGCTCTTCTCTTCTGTCGCGGGTTCCGCCGGGGAGGGAAACGGCGGAGAGGCGGCGCGGAACACGCCGGAAACCCTGAAGGGCGAAATCCGGACGCCGGTAACCGAAATCTCAGGCTGCGCCTTTGCCGAGCGCTGCCCCCTGGCGGACGAACGCTGCCGCGGGGAACAGCCGCC
>JAIRSS010000194.1 GCA_031255315.1 Spirochaetaceae bacterium | reverse complement strand
ATACGGTAGGGAAGGCGGAGATCGCCGGAGAGCGGAAGCGTTTTGAAGAACAATTCGCTGTTTCCCCCGAATGTGATGAGTATGAATTGAACCGGGCCGCCCGGACCTCTTTCGCTCTGGGCCGGCTTGTTGAGGAAAACCGGCTGGGGGCAATGGCCTACTACTACGAGGGTTCCCCGGGGAGCGATCATGAAAACATCGTCAGTTCCGTTATTGCCGGAAATACCCTGCTTACCGCGTCCGGCGTGCCGGTGGCCGGGGAATGCGAGGTCAAGAACGCGGCGGCTATGAAAATCATGGACTGCTTTGGCGCGGGCGGTTCCTTCTCCGAGTTGTACGCTATGGATTTCAACGATGACGTGGTTTTGTGGGGCCATGACGGGCCGGCGCATCCGGCGATTGCCGAGGGGAAGGTGGCGCTGACCCCGCTTCCGGTATACCACGGCAAACCCGGCAAGGGGCTTTCGATTCAGATGAGCGTCAGGCACGGCCCGGTTACCTTTCTTTCGGTGGTGCAGGGGCCGGAGGGCTCAACCTTCCTGCTCTGTGCCGAAGGGGAGTCTGTGCCCGGCCCGGTTCTGGAGATAGGCAATACGAACAGCCGTTACCGTTTTTCCATTCCGGCCCGTGAATTTGTCAACCTGTGGTCAAAGGCCGGTCCGGCTCATCACTGCGCCATCGGGGTTGGGCATATTGCCGGGAAAATAGAAAAGCTGGCCCGGCTTTTGGGAATTGAGTGCAGGAAAATAGGATAGGAGGCAGGCGTGGCTGAAAAAGAAGGGGAGTATATCCTTGAGCTTCGGCATATTACAAAAACGTTCCCCGGCGTCAGGGCGCTTGACGATGTACACTTTACCGTGCGGAAGGGAGAGATCCACGCGCTTATGGGGGAAAACGGCGCGGGTAAGTCTACCTTTATCAAAATTATCACGGGCGTACATCTGCCGGATCAGGGCGACTTTCTGGTTGACGGTAAACCGGCGAACGTCCGCGCTCCGCTTGACGCCCAAGCTCTGGGCATCGCGGTGATTTACCAGCACGTTACCTGTTTTCCGGACATAAGCGTGGCGGAAAACATTTTTATGGGCCATGAAAAGACAAGCGGCCCCTTTAATCGTATTGACTGGAAGACCATGAACCGGGAGGCGGCGGAACTGCTGGCTCAACTTGACGCGAAATTCGACGCCCGTTCCGTAATGGGGACTCTTTCGGTGGCGCAGCAGCAGATTGTCGAGATTGCCAAGGCCCTTTCCGCCAACGCCCGGATCATCATCATGGACGAACCGACCGCGCCGCTTTCCAACCGGGAAAGCGAGGACCTCTACCGTATTACCGAAGGCTTAAAACAGAAAGGCGTGTCGGTCATTTTTATATCCCATCGTTTTGAAGATATGTACCGCCTTGCGGACCGGGTAACGGTGCTGCGGGACGGGAAGTACATCAATACCTGGGATATTAAGGATGTAGACAACCACACCATGGTAACCGCGATGGTGGGCAGGGAAATCGTGCAGTTCTTTCCCAAACGGGAGGTCAGGATCGGAGAGGATGTCCTCAAAGTCGAGGGGCTTTCCCGCATGGGCTTCTTCCGGGATGTGAGTTTTTCCGTGCGCAAGGGGGAGGTGCTGGCCCTGACCGGCCTGGTAGGAGCGCGGCGTACGGAAGTCTGCGAGGCGATTTACGGTATCTCCGGCTACGATTCGGGGACGGTTACGCTTGAGGGCCGGAAGCTGAACCAGCTTACTCCCACCCAGGCCATTGCGGAAGGGATCGGACTCCTCCCGGAAGACCGCTTGAAAGAGGGCCTGGTGCTCCGCTGGGAAATCGCCAAGAACATCAGCCTTCCCGTGCTGGATAAATTCGTCCGTTTCGGCTGGCTTGACGCCCGACGGGAAAACGAGAAGGCCGGGGAAGCGGCGGAGAAGCTGGCGGTAAAGGCGGTAAGCGTACACGATCTGGTTTCCACCCTTTCCGGCGGGAACCAGCAGAAGGTGATTGTGGGCAAGATGCTCAACTCGGACATGAAGGTAATTATTCTTGACGAGCCGACCAAGGGCGTTGACGTGGGGGCAAAGACGGCGATCTATTCTATCATGAACGATCTGGCCGCCGCCGGATACGGGATCATCATGATTTCTTCCGAGATGCCCGAAGTGTTGGGCATGAGCGACTGCGTTGTGGTTATGCGGGAAGGCGTCGTGACGACGGTCATGGATACTGCGGAGGCCACGCAGGAAAGCATACTCAAAGCGGCTATGGGAGAGTGATATGGGATCAACCGGTAAAATAAAAGGCGTTAAAGGCTCATCGTCCAATATAGTCGAAAAATTCCGAGAGCTTGGCCTGGTGATATTTATCGTTCTGGTGAGCGCCTTAGTGCAGGCGCGTAACAATGAATTTCTTACAGGTTTGAATATAGGGCAGATCCTTACCAATACGGCTATCCTGGGTATTTTGTCCGTCGGGATGATGATGGTCCTGCTGACCGGCGGCATTGATCTTTCCATCGGCGCTACTATGGCCTTTTCCGGCATGGTTACCGCCCTTACGGTGCGGGGTAATCCCGCTGTACCCCCGATGGTGCTGGTCCTTGAGGGGACGGCGATAGGGGCCGTTGCCGGGCTTGTCATCGGGATCCTCATCGCCCGGTTTTCCATACTGCCGATCATCGCGAGCCTTGGGCTTATGAATGTGATCCGCGGCCTTACCTATATGGCGAGCAAAGGCCAGTGGGTCAGCGCCTATCAGATGTCGGAAGGCTTCAAGGCCCTGGCGACGGGCAGGATCCTGGGGGTGAATAATCTGATAATAACCGCCCTGGTTATCTATGTACTCTTCTATTATTTTATCACGTACACCCGGACGGGCAGGCGCATTTACGCCGTCGGCTCCAATCCCGAAGCCGCGGAGATTATCGGGCTTCCCCGGAAAAGGATCGTTACCCTGGTGTACATACTGATGGGCGCGCTGGCTGGCCTTTCGGGAGTGCTTTGGGTGGCGAAATTTGCCTCCGCCCAGGGAGACACCGCCGCCGGTTACGAGATGAACGTTATCGCCGCCTGCGTGCTTGGGGGCGTAAGCGTTTCGGGCGGCCGGGGGAAACTGTCGGGCCTTGTCCTGGGGGTGATTCTCTTCGGCATCCTCGCCAACGCTCTGCCTCTGATAAACGTATCGCCGTTCTGGCAGCAGGCTATACAGGGCTTTGTGATCCTTGCGGCGATCCTTACTAATGTGCTGATAAAACGAAACAACGACCGGGCCGTATTGCGTTCACGGAACATCCGCGCCGCCGGACCGGAAAGCGAAGCAAGGAGCGCGTCATGAGCGAAAGAACGCTGGCTTTGGAAAAGCCCTGGAGTTGGAAGCGGTTTTTTTTCCAGTGGGAATGGCTGCTGGTAGTCATCTTTGTCCTCATCCATATTATCAATAGTTTCCTGTCTCCCTGGTATCTGTCGGCGAATACGTTCTTCAGTGGGCCGATGAATTTTCTGGACAAGGCGTTTATCGTCCTTCCCATGATGCTGGTGATTATTCTGGGCAATATTGACATTTCCGTCGCTTCCACAGTAGCCTTTAGTTCGGTGATGATGGCGGTGATCTACAACGTCGGCGTCCCCATGCCCGCGGCCATGCTCTGCGCCCTGATTATCGGGACAATCTGCGGCGGCATAAACGGGCTTTTGCTGATAAAGTTCAAGGAACTCCCGGCGATGATAGTAACGCTTTCAACCATGACTATTTACCGGGGCGTCGCCTATGTTATTCTGGAAGACCGCGCCTCCGGCGGCTTTCCTTCGTGGTTCTCCTTTTTCGCCTGGGGGTATGTGGGGCCCTTCCCGTTTATACTGATAGTGTTTGGTATCGCGGCGGTAATTTTCGGCCTGTTGTTGCATAAAACCTCTTTCGGGCGTTCGATTTACGGCATGGGGAGTAATCTGCTTGCCTGCCGCTATTCGGGGGTAAAGACCGACCGGATTCTCGTAACGGTTTTTCTTTTAACCGGATTCATGTCCGCTGTCTGCGCGATCTTCCTTACTTCCCGGATGGGGAGCACCCGGCCCAATGTGGCGATGGGTTACGAGTTAGATGTGATAGCGATGGTGGTACTGGGCGGGGTAAGCACTTCCGGCGGGACGGGCCGGATAGCGGGCCCCCTCCTGGCGATATTTATTATCGGGTTTTTGAATTACGGCCTGGGCCTTATCAACGTATCCGCCCAGGTAATACTGATTATTCTTGGACTGCTTTTGGTGCTTTCGGTATTGGTGATGAACCTGAGAAAGCGCTGATTTACCGGTGGAAAAAACCCGTCCGTTAGTTGGCGGGTTACTATATATTGTTTTATTGGAGGAAAGAGATGAAAAACATGGTCACGAAAGCCTTGTTGCTTTCGGCGGTAATGGCGCTGGTGTTTGCCGGGACGCTCTTCGCAGCGGGCGGCCGCCAGCAGGCGGCGGAAGGGGGAGGGGGTCAAACCAACACCCACGCCATAGTGTTCAAGAATACGGGTAACCCCTACGGCGAAAAGCAGATGAGCGGCTTTGAGAACGGGATCAAGGAACAGGGCGGTACCGCGATACTGCGCGCCCCGGACCAGCCCACTGCGGAAGCCCAGATCCAGATGGTCGATCAGCTTATCGCTCAGAGAGTCGCTTCGATTTGCATTGTCGGCAATGACTTTGACGCCCTTCAGCCGGTCCTGACCAAGGCAAAAGACGCGGGGATAAAGGTATATTCCCTGGACTCGGCGGTAAATCCCGCGAGCCGCCTGACCCACGTGAACCAGGCGGACTCCGAGAAGATTGGCCAGACCCTTGTCGAGGCGGCCTCTGAGCTTGCCGGCGGATCAGGGGAAATCGCCATACTTTCCGCCACAAGCCAGGCGTCGAACCAGAACCTTTGGATCGACTACATGCGGAAAGAACTCGCGCTGCCCAAGTATTCCGGCCTTAACCTGGTTAAGGTCGCCTATGGGGACGATCTCCGCGACAAGTCGGTATCCGAGACGGAAGCCCTGTTGCTGAGCTACCCGAACCTGAAGGTTATCGTTGCTCCGACCACCGTCGGTATTGCCGCGGCGGCAAAGGTCATCACCGACCGGGGCTTGCAGGGCAAGGTGATAATTACCGGCCTGGGGCTGCCTTCCGAAATGGCGGATTACATTACTAACGGCGCTTGCCCTTATATGTATCTGTGGAACCCGATTGACCTGGGTTACCTTGCCTCCTATACGGCCACCGGCCTTGCCAGCGGTGCGATCACCGGCAAAACGGGAGAGAAATTCACCGCCGGTCGTCTTGGGGAATATGTCATTGTCCCCCATTCCGACGGCGGTACCCAAGTTCTGCTTGGTCCTCCCTTTAGGTTTGACGGCGCCAACATCAACGAGTGGAAGACCGTGTATTAATCGCGCTTAAGAAGCCGTGTGCGCGGTAAGACGGATATATCCGTTTTACCGCGCATTTTTTATTTAAAGGAGAAAACATGAAACGAAAAGCCTTTGTGATGCACCTGCATTCGGGATGCGAAGCGGAATACAAACGGCGGCATGACGAGATTTGGCCGGAGCTTAAGGCGGAACTCAGGAAGGCAGGGGTTTCCAATTACTCGATCTTCCTTGACCGGAAAACGAACACCCTTTTTGCGTTTCAATACCTGGCGGATGACGCTTCCGACGGAGACCT
>JAIRSS010000187.1 GCA_031255315.1 Spirochaetaceae bacterium | reverse complement strand
AGAAATTTGTTTATTTTTATAATTTCTGATGCTTCTACGCTGTTTTATAATCCTTAAAGTCTCATTATCATACATAATAGTTCCTCCAATGGTTTATTTTTACCCAACTCTTTTAATATTGTCAAGTGTTTTTTTGAAAAATTTCATAAAAATTCCCAACCAATTTGGCGCAAATTGCACATAACGTTCCGGCTGTTTACGACGGTTTGGCGGCCTGAATAGGGAAATGCGCAGCATTTCCAGGGCCGACAAACTGTGCCGGAGGTTTTGCGTGGGAGGCGTAGCCGACCTAGCAAAACCGCAGGCCGAGCCGCTTTAGCGGCGAAGCGTAAACAGTCATGTTATGCGCCGTATTTTTTGCTTTATATCTTTTTATTTGTTTCTTTATTAAATCCTTTTATTATTAACCATATTGCCATTACCATTTCCTGTAAAAATATCGGGAAATTCATTATGCTGTTTATCATTGATGTTTCTGTTTGTAATTCAAACAATATTAATATCCCTGTCGTTATATGAAGAATAATTGCGATTATTCCCCATATTGATAACCATACAGGTATTAATTTTGATTTATAAAGAATGCCATAAAATATAAATGCTCCTATGCTAAAAACAAATAATGTACTATTTGTTATTATTTGACGAAAATTTACTATTAAAATTCCCATGTTTATAAATTGTTGTTTTTCAGGATCCATTAAAACAACATAATTTTGACCAATTTTTAATAACAAAACCATACATCCAAATATTGCAATATATGTAACTGTTTCAATGGCTCCACGAAACACAACATATCCAAGAGCAAATATTTTATTTTGCCTTTTTAATATTGGATAAAGAATAATGGGTATAAATGCAAGTGAGAAACCCATACATAATATAAAAATTGTTCCCAATATATAAATATTTTTACTTGATACAATTTGAACAAAATATTCATTCAGATTATTTACTGTTCCTGTTAAAAAGGCGCTTAATACTCCTGATATTGTTCCAATGATGTATAACACTCCGATAATTATTCCGGTTTTTCTGTATTCATCCATGGTTTCCTCCGTTTTTCTATTATCTACACTTAAATTATTTTGTCAATATATTTTAATAATAATTTACGAAAATTTCAAAAATATGGCGCATCAGTCTTGTATTCGCGCCGCTGTCCGGTACGGTTTCTCAGAGGCGCCGGCGTCAATGCCGGGCGGGATACCGCCGCGAACCGGCTCTTAGTCCGAGGCATGGGGCCTTGCGGCTCACAAAGGCAACCGCAAGGTCATTGAGGCGGGAGACCAGCCTGGGCCTGAGGAGCCCTCCCCTGCCCCGCGCCGTTCCCTCTTTTTCACCAGTAAAAAAACGGGGACGGGCGTTGATTTCCGCGCAAGGGATAGGAGCGGTATACGGTTTTGGGGGCAAAGCTCCCAAAATCGTATATTAGCGGATAGCCCGGTCCGGCCGTAAGGCCGGATGCGCCCATATTCAACAGAACGGTTTATACCCCGATAAATTTCCGTTCCCCCTTGTCCTCCCCCGGCGAAGCATGGTAGTTTTTTGAAAGAAAATGGCCGGAAGCCGGCTGTAAAGGTGCGTAACGAATGAAAGCCGCCATTATTTTTGGATCCCGGTCGGATACGGGGATCATGGAACAAGCAGCCGGAGTGCTCCGGGAATTCGGGGTGGAGTACACCGCCCATATTGTGTCCGCCCACCGGACGCCGGAATTGCTGGAAGAGACATTGAGAACGCTGGAGGCCGACGGGACCGAGGTGATTATCGCCGGAGCGGGGCTTGCGGCCCACCTTCCCGGAGTGATCGCCGGAAGGACCCTTATCCCGGTGATAGGAGTACCGGTGTGTTCCGGGGGATTGGGCGGTATGGACGCCCTTCTCTCTATCGTGCAGATGCCCAAGCCCATACCGGTGGCCGCCGTGGGGATAGATAACGGGGCCAACGCCGCCTATCTTGCCTGCCGGATTCTTGCCCTCAAATACGACGCGCTGAAAGAGCGGCTTGCCGGTTTCAGGGACCGCATGAAGGCCGATTTTATCCGGGATAATCCGGCGCCGGGGACGCTGCCGGACACGGCGTTATAAGCGGGTTTATTCAACATTTAAGGAAGGGAAGGATGACCGGTTACCAACAGGGAGCCCTGATTTACGAAGGTAAGGCGAAGCAGGTTTACGACTGCGAAGCGAAGAGCGCCGACGGAGAGGATTTGGTGATTATCCACTATAAGGATGACGCCACGGCCTTTAACGGGGAAAAGAAGGGGCAGATCGAAGATAAGGGGATCATGAATAACACGATTGCTTCCGGGCTTTTCGCCCTTCTGGAAAAGTCGGGGACGCCCACCCATTTTGTGGATCGCCTCTCCGGCCGGGACATGGTCTGCAAAAAAGTGAAGATCATTCCCCTGGAGGTGATCACCCGGAACGCGGCGGCGGGTTCCATGGCAAAGCGGCTGGGCCTTAAAGAAGGGACGGAACTTAAGACCACGGTGTTCGAGCTTTCCTACAAGGACGATGCCCTGGGAGACCCCCTGATCAACGATTACCACGCGGTGGCCATAGGAGCGTCCACCTTCGACGAACTCCGTGAGATATTCGACCTTACTTCCCGGATCAACCGGACGCTTTCGGCCTTTTTTCTTGACCGGGGCGTCAGGCTCATCGACTTCAAACTCGAATTCGGCAGAACCTCCACAGGCCGCCTGGTGCTGGCCGACGAGATTTCGCCGGATACCTGCCGCTTCTGGGACGCCCGGACCGGCGAAAAGCTCGATAAGGACCGGTTCCGCCGTGATTTGGGGAACGTCAAGGAAGCCTATATCGAAATTCTGAACCGGATCAACAACGGATAATTATAATTATGGATGATTTACGGGAATTAGAGTACCTTCAGGATGAAGATAAACTGTCCGAAGAGTGCGGGGTTTTCGGCGTTTTTTCCGGGGACCCGGAGAAGGATATGGCGCCTTTGGTGTACTACGGGCTTTTTTCCCTCCAGCACCGGGGACAGGAGAGTGCGGGCATCGCGGTAATGAAGGACAAAAACATCGAATGCAGGAAGGGGATGGGTCTTGTGGGGGATGTGTTCAGCCCGGAGCTCATCGCGGGATTAAAGGGCTCGGCGGCCATAGGCCACGTACGGTACTCCACCTGCGGCTCCAGCGTCATAGAGAACGCCCAGCCCTTTATGAGCCGTTTCAAACTGGGGTCCATCGCGGTGGCCCATAACGGCACCCTTACCAACGCCGACGTGATCCGGGAACTCCTGGAGGATGCGGGGATAGGCTTTACATCCTCAAGCGACAGCGAAGTGATCGTCAACCTTATCGCCAAAAATTACCGGAAGGGCCTGGAAAAAGCCCTGACGGATACCATTAAATTTATCAAGGGGTCCTACGCCCTGGCAGTCCTTACCGGCAACGCCCTGGTGGGCGCCAGGGATCCCAACGGCATCAGGCCGCTCTGCCTGGGTAAGGCGGACGACTGCTGGATACTGGCGAGCGAGTCCTGCGCCATAGACGCGGTAGGAGGGGAGCTTGTCCGGGATATAGAGCCGGGGGAACTGGTCATCATTAACCGGGAAGGGGTCCTCTCGTTTCTATACAGCGAAAAAACCAGGCGGGCGGCCTGTTCCTTTGAGTACATCTACTTTGCCCGGCCGGATACCGTCATTGACGGCGTGGACGTATACGGCGCCCGGATCAGGGCGGGAAAGATCCTGGCCAGGGAATCGGCTGTGGAGGCGGACCTGGTGATAGGCGTCCCGGATTCCGGCGTACCGGCGGCCATAGGGTACGGCCGGGCCGCGGGAATCCCCTTTGGCCTGGGGATAGTCAAGAGCAAATACGTGGGCCGCACCTTTATCTCCCCGGACCAGGAGATGCGGGAGAAGGCGGTTTCGGTAAAGCACAACGTGATCCGCAGCGAGGTGGCGGGAAAGCGGGTGGTGGTCATCGATGACTCCATCGTCCGGGGGACCACCAGCCGGCGGCTGGTTTCAATTTTGCGGGAAGCCGGGGCGCGGGAAGTCCACTTCCGGGTCTGTTCCCCGCCGGTTCGTTTTCCCTGTTACTTCGGCATAGACACCCCTCACCGTAAGGATCTGATCAGTAACGGCAACAGCGTTTCCGGGCTTTGCGCCTCCCTGGGCGCGGACAGTCTGGCCTTTATCTCGGTAGAGGGCCTTCTGGAGGCGTTGGACGGTGAGAAAAACCACGCCGCGGAGGGCCGGGCCGCCCATGACAAAAAAGCCGCCGGATTGCGGCCGGACGGCTCGTACTGCTTAGGCTGTTTTACCGGGGAATATCCGGTTCCGGTACACGGAGAGGCCGGGTAAACCACCGGATACCCCGCGTTCATCCGCTTTTAATCCTCTATGAAAAGGCCGTCCCCCAATGTCCGGGCAAAGGCGGCCATGTCCCGGCGGGACGCCGATCCCAGCGGGATTGACCGGCGGAACGTCTCAACGCCCCGGCCTCCGTCGTGGAGGATGCACAGGGCCTCCGGGGAAGTCCCGGGTTCCCCGTTTGACAGGGTAATACTGAGGCGGAAACGGGGGGAAAAGGCAGGCTGCCCGGTATCCCGCCCGGCGTTGTCCCCGGGGGGCGGAACCGCGTCCAGCCCCATCCGGCTCAGGGTCCGCCGCACGGCGCGTCCGATTTTTGCCGTTTCACCGCCCCCGTCCGCCGCGAGAATCGTGAGTTCCACCGGCAGGCGTATGCCCTTTTGCCGGAGCGCGCCCCGGTTCAGGGCGTAGAGCCGTTCAGCCGCGTCAAACCGCTCATGCCGCCGGTTCCTCCCGGTAAGGATCGGGTATAACCCGCTGTACGAGTCGGCAATCATATCCCGTTCCCACAGGGGATCAAACCCGGAAATACCGCGGCGGATAAGTTCTCGGTCTTTGAGGAGCCGCCCCTCTTCAAAGTCGTAACTGGGGACGGCGGCCTCTATCAGGGGAACCTCACGGCCGCGGGCGTTCCTGAGATAGGCCAGCGCCCGCCGGGGATAGTCCTCAAAGGCGTTGTAGTATTGCAGCCAGGCGTCAGGACTCAATGCGTCATACGCGCCGCCGCCGGAAGCCCCGCCGTCGGTATAAGCGCGGTACGCGCCGGCGGCGATGAGGCTGTATTTTTGGAAGAGGAACCGGTGGGACGCCGCTTTGTACCGGTAAACCCAGCGCCGGAAAAATCCCCGCAGCGCTTCCCCCGCCGTTCCATAGAGTTCCCGCTTTTGGGCGTTGGCAAGACCGGTGTATGTATCAGAGAGGATGTCGTGGATGTCCCGCTTGTACCGGTCCGGGTCTATCCCGTAATTGAGCATCCAGGACAGATCCCCCGCGGTAAGGCAGTCCTCGGCGTAAAGCCGGGCCTCCTCAAGGCGGCCCGCTATCTGATACGACTGGGCCAGATTCACCATGGAAAGCGGAGAGGTGTCAAGCTCGTAGGCCGCCTGGTATTCGGGGAAGACCCGCGACATTTCCAGGCGGCGCAGGAACAGTTCCCCCCGGGCAAGCCTGCCGGACGCCCGGTTCCGGGACGCCAGGGACGCGTTGGTCCGGTCAAAGGCTTCCCCGTACTTATAGAACCGGCTTTCCAGAATTGAAAGGTTGTAATGCGCTACGGCGGTAAATTCACGGTCTCCCATGTTTTCGCCTCCGGCTATAGCTTCAAGATACTGCGCCTTGGCGTCTTCGTATCGGAACATGTCCGAATAGATGGTCCCCAGGGTCATGGAGAAATCCGGGTCCGGCCCAAAGGTTTCCAGGGCCGCCAGAAGAAGCCGTTCCCCTTCTTCCAGGCGGTGGAGTTTGTAATACATCCAGCCGAGGCTGCTGATGGCCTCCCGGTAATCCGGCGCAATGGCAAGGACCCGTTCCAGATACTCCGCCGAAACCGCGTCCCGGTTGAGATACCCGGCGGTTCGGGACATCCGGTACAGAATGCTGGGATCAAAGGGAAGCAGGGCTTCTACCTTCTGGTATTCCTCCCAGGCAAGGCCGTAGAGTTTACGGCTGTAATAGAGGGAGCCCAACGCCCAGGGAAACCGTGAATCTCCGGGAAAGAGCCGCGCGCCCTGGGCGTAGAGATCAATCGCCCGATCCCAGAATTCGGCCTGCTGCGCTTCCACCGCCGCTTCAAACAGGGCGTCGGCCTGGCCCGTAATTTCCATCGCCAGGTCCGCGCGGTCCTGGGCGGGGATAGTATCGGCGCTGAGGGCGAAAAGCAGGCCCAGGGCCAGGACGGCTCCCGTGGATATGCCGGCGCGTCTTCCGGGACCCGCGTTGCCCGGTCCGTGCGGCAGGGCTGGCCACAGCCGGGCAAGGGGCGGGCACAGCCAGGCCAGAGCCCGGCGGTACCAGGCTACGCTTTGACCGTAGCGGCGGGAGAACGCGGCGTAGTGGTTCCCCAACTCCGCCGCATCTTCCTTTGTATACGCCGGGGCATACCGGGCCGCCGAAACATCCCGGTACAGGGCGTACACTCCAAGGCCCCGGTCTTCATCCAGCAGGCGGGCCCAGGCGGATTCCGTCATGGCCCGGGACGGGCGTTTGAACCCCGCCAGGGCAAGCCGGCGGAGGGCGTGGGACCACAGGCGGACCGCCTTTTTCCGGGGATTCCCGGTTAGACGCGAGGCGGCCAACCGTCCCGCCCTCATGCCGGTGAAGAGGATGGTGAGGATCCCGGCAAGCAGCCATGCCCAGCGTTCCCGGATGAACCTGCCGGCGCTTTTCCCCAAAGCCGCCAGGGAAGCCGCGCCGGACTCCCCATCCTCCCCTTCTTTGGGGGTAAGCCGGGAACGGTTTTCCAGAATTTCCTTCATAAGGCGGTCAAAAAGATCCTGCGGAATCCCCGAAGAAAACCGGAATTCCTCATCTTCCGCAAGCTGCTCCGTGGTCGGATCAAACTCAATCCAGCCGTACCGGGGAAAGTATACTTCCACCCAGGCGTGGGCCATATCGGAACGGACAGGGTAATAATCGAAGGCGCTCTGTTCGGGGTCGATGAAGAAGCCGACCGCCACCCGTGAAGGGATGCCCAGGGAGCGCAGCAGAAGGGTCGCGGCAAAGGCGTAATAGGAACAGTACCCCTTTTTCGCGTCAAAGAGGAAATATCCGAGCTGATCCCCGTCAGGCGCAATGCCGGGCTTGAGACTGTACCGGTATTCGCCGTATTTCAGACGGTCACAGACCGCCTGGACCATCTCCCAATAGTTCGTAAGCGATCCGGTAATCTCCCCGGCAAACCCGGCGATCCGCCGGTCCCCGCCGTACTCGGTGTAATACGCGAACTCTTCCGGGGTAAGCCCCAGAACATCGGGGCCGAATTCCGCCTGTCCCGGCGGCGCGGCTGGAGAACGCGGAAGGGCGTTCCCGGGAACGGCGTCCATGAGTTCAAAGGGGTAAAAAGCATCGCTGACCTGGCTTTGGACGGCATAGGCGGAACTAAAGGACGAGGCGTCCCAGCTTTCAAACGGAACGATTTCTACCGGTTCGTTCATGCCGATGAAAGCGGAAGAATCGAAATTAACCAGAAAGTATTCCTGGTCCATCACCCGGTAACTCCGGATCGGCGGCGGATTCAGCACGGTCCGTCCGCCGGGCAGCCGCTGGGGATGGGCCGCCTCGTCTATAGTTTCGTGGCGGTAGAATCCCTGCCGGGCGGTATAGCCGGAAAGGACGAACCGGCGGAGAAAGATGTTGGAACCGTCAAATTCCCTCTTAACGATGAGGACCAAATCGTCGTTCATCCTGATTTCGCTTTCCAGTCTGAGAATTTGGGAAAAATCGAAGTGGAAAAGATTGGGCTGAAGCAGCCCGCCTCCCCGGTCAACCGCCCCCTCCTGGGAAGGCCGTATCATGAGGCCGCCGCCTATCAGTATGAGGGCGAAGAGAACCGCCGCCGCCCGCAGCTTTTCCACCCGCCGCACCCGGTATTCCGGGGGGAAGGACAACAAAAGCGCCAGGATCTGCATGAAAACAACGGCGGCGAAAAAGGCTATCATCAAAACCGGCCAGCGGTACACAGTCAGATCCGCGCTGCGGATCACGCAAAAGACGGCCAGGAGCAGCCCCTGGGACGCGGCAATATCGCCCCGCAGGAACCGCCGGGAGCGGGCCGCGAAAAAGGTGGTCAGGCCGGCCCAATAAAACGGCGGAAGGAACACAAA
>JAIRSS010000144.1 GCA_031255315.1 Spirochaetaceae bacterium | reverse complement strand
GGAAACATTTGTCGCTGAGGACCTGGTGTGCCCGGCTGATGAGGAGGGGCATTCGTTTTTCAAAAACGGAACGTATGCACAAGATCGTGGTCTCCCTGGTAATAAATGTTTGGTTCTTTGGGAGACTATGTTTGATACAATGATTTTAGAACATTACCCATTCTTCGCGCTTTCATAGATCAGCTTGAAATTCGTGGTTTTCTCCTGTGGTCAAGTTAGTAAGCGGACCGGAGAAAGACTCGAAAACCCGCCGGCGGCGGTAGGGCGTCTACTCGCCCTCTTTTTCGGCCTAGGCGTACAAGTCCTCGATCTCGTCCCATTTGCCGGAGACCGTGACGAGCCTGACGCCCTTGTCGTTCGTCCAGCTGGCTATCCAGAGGACCTTGCTCAGGGCGGTACGGCATAGCCAGAGGACTTTGTCTTCGGGAATGTCGCGTGCGGAGAGGCGTCCGATGCCTCCGCTTTTCTTAACCAGGGTCGTTTTCATTGGTGGAACCTCCGGCTATTATGTAAGGGGGTTCGCGGACGGTCGCGTGAAATGAATAAAAGTTTACTGGATTAGTAAAGATAGTCTGGCCGAGCCGTTCGGGTATACGTGAGGGTATAATTGCGAAATTTTTTTCCCAAGTGTTACGTGTATTCGACGGGCAATACATCCGCATTTTGTATTTTGCCCGTCGTTGATAACCGCGCTTTTAAAAGATCAACTTCAAGCCGGGTAAGCCCGGCGTTTTCCAAAAGATATTTTTCCGCCAGAATGGGAAGAATATTGGTTTGCGCGGATTTCCCGCCGTTTAATTTTTTCATAACGGCAATAAAATAATTATGTTCCTGTTTATAATACCAGGAATCTTTCTCAAATCCCGGTTTTCCCGAAAAACTTTTCAGATAATCGTTTACTATTTCCGTTTTTTCCGCACCCATAAGCATTTCCAGCAGCATAACAAAAAAGCCGGTTCTTTCTATGCCCCGCACGCAGTGAATGAGATATGGCCCTTCCCGATCAATAATAAATTTAACGCCCCTGTTTAACTTGCCGAAAAACCGGTCTCCAAAAACGTCGAAATCCATATTAAGCGCGATGATACGGTCCTCCTGAAAAAGTTTATGATACCAGGGGACAAGAGGCGCTTTTCTACTTAATATTTCTTCATTATCCGAAAGATTAAGTACAGCCGCTATTCCCGCCTGTTGAGCCAATTCCATCATGCCGGGACCCCGATTGCCGTATATTATGGGATGGCAACTTCGATAGAGCCGTTTGGGGGCTATGCCGCCCGCGCATACTTCCCTGAAATTTGCAAGGTCCGATTTACCACGATAAAAATCCTCATGATCGCGCATACGCTTTGTACCTCTTTTGGGTTACATCACCGCAATTTTCCGGCAGCTTAAACGTCTCGTTGGTCCGGGAAGCATTTTTCATTCGTGCAAGATTGAACATCCGTACCGCGGCCCGTTCCTCCGCATACCTATAGAAAAGGCCGGCATGTCGCTGGCCGCTGTACCGGCTTCGTATTTCCACGCCGGATTGTTGGCGGCGGGCTGGTTTCCCGACGCGGGCTGCCGGGAAACCACGTCCTCCACCGCCAATTATGACGCCGCGCTCATCTTCTTTCGAAGGACCGCCGCCTGCCGGCGTACTTCTTCCGGCGCGGGCCCGCCGGGGAGGTTCCGGGCCTCCACGCAAACACGGGGGCTGAGAGCGTCGTAGATGTCCGCCTCAAAAAGAGCCGACCGGCTCTTAAGTTCCGGCAGACTCCGCTCCAGGATGGTACGCTGCCCGGCATTCTTACAGTCCGCTACCAGGCTGGCGACAAGTTCATGGGCTTTCCTGAACGGGAGGCCCTTGCGGACCAGATACTCAGCAACGTCCGTAGCCTCAAGAAAACCGCCGGTGCAGGCGGCCTCCATACGGTCCGTGTTAAAAATGACGCCGCCTATCAAGCCCCGGAATATCCTGAGACATGAACGCACCGTGTCCAGGCTGTCAAAAAGAGCTTCCTTGTCTTCTTGGAGGTCCTTGTCGTATGCGTAGGGAAGCCCTTTGAGGAGGGTGATGAGGGTTGTAAGGTTGCCCGCGGTCCGGGCCGCCTTGCCCCGGATAAGCTCGGCAAAATCAGGGTTCCTCTTCTGGGGCATGAGGGAAGAACCGGTGCTCCAGCCCTTCATTAAATCGACGAATTTAAATTCTTCACTGGTCCAGATAACAAGGTCCTCGCAGAAACGGGAAAGGTGCGTCATCAGGATGGCGCAGGCCGAGGCAAGTTCCAGGGCGAAATCCCTGTCGGCCACCGAATCCATTGAATTGAGGGTGGGGCCGGCAAAACCAAGCTCCCGGGCGACAGCCTCCCGGTCAAGGGGAAGGGTCGAGCCGGCCAGAGCGCCCGCGCCAAGGGGGCATTCATCCAGGCGGGCAAGAGCGTCGCGAAAACGGCTGTAATCCCGCTCAAGTCCGGCGCACCAGGCAACCAGGTGATGCCCCAATGTTACCGGCTGCGCCCGGAGAAGGTGGGTGTAACCGGGCATAAGCGACGCGGCGTGCGCCTCAGCCCTGTCCAAAAGGACCCGGAGCGTTTCGGCAAACTCACTGAGTATTTCAGGCACAACGCGCTTGAGGTAGAGCCTGAAATCCAGGGCTACCTGATCGTTCCGGCTCCGTCCGGCATGAACCATTCGGCCCTGATCCCCCAGCCGTTCGGTTAAAAGCACTTCGATAAAGGAATGAACGTCCTCGGCGGTTTCATCAATTTGCAGAACCCCCGATTCAATCTCGCTGGCTATGCGCTCCAACTCCGCGTCCAGAACCGTTGCGGTTTCCCCGGGGATTATACCCTGCCGGCCCAGCATAGCAACATGAGCGCGGCTGCCCCGGATATCATCAAGGACGAACCGCTTATCCACCCCGATAGACGACTGAAAGACAAACGCTTCCGCGTCGGGCGTTTCTTCAGGGCGGCCCGTCCAAAGAACGGCTGCCATCAGTCCCACTTCTCCGTGATCTTGGACCGGCGTTTCTCCTGACCTTCGGCGGAATCCTTGGTTTTGCCCAGGGCGCCCTGTTCCATGAGGGCCCGAACCAGGACGGGCAGGCCGTAAAGCCGGATGAAACCTTTAGCGTCCCCGTGATTGTACAGTTCCCCAGTAGTAAAACTGGCGATGCTGGCGTTATACAGGGAGTAGGGGGAAGACGCCCCGGCGGAGCTGATGGACCCCTTGTACAGTTTGACTTTCACTGTGCCGGTAACGGTCTTCTGGGTGGAATCGACAAAGGCGGAAAGCGCTTCCCGGAGAGGGGTAAACCAGAGCCCGCCGTAGATCACTTCTCCCAGCTTCTGCCCTACCTGCTGTTTGAAGGCGTAAGTCTGCCGGTCAAGACAGAGATGCTCCAATTCCTGATGGGCGTAGTAGAGTATACTGCCGCCGGGAGTCTCGTAAACTCCCCGGCTTTTCATCCCCACCACCCGGTTTTCTACGATGTCCACCAGGCCGACCCCGTTGGCGCCGCCTATCCGGTTAAGGGTTTGAATCAGGGTAACGCCGTCCATTTTCACGCCGTTTACCGCCGCCGGGATGCCTTCGCGAAATTCGATTTCCACGTATTCCGGCTTATTGGGCGCTTTTTCAGGCGGCACGGTCATCTTAAGCATGGTTTTTAAGGCCGGTTCGTTAGCGGGGTCCTCCAGTTCCAAGCCTTCGTGGGAGATATGCCACAGGTTGTCATCCCGGCTGTAGGAATCCTTCTTCTTCATGGGAACCGGCAGCTTCCGCCTTTGGAGGTAGCGGATTTCATCTTCCCGGCTTTTGAGTTTCCATGTCCGCCAGGGAGCGATGATCTCCAGGTCCGGGGCAAACGCCGCGATCCCCAGATCAAACCGTACCTGATCGTTTCCCTTGCCGGTGGCCCCGTGGGCTATGGCGGCGGCCTTCTCCTTCCGGGCATAATCTACCAGAACCTTCGCGATGAGCGGCCGGGCGGAGGAAGTGCCCAGCAGATACTTATCCTCATAAAGGGCGTTGGCTTTGAGGGCGGGCCATAAATAGTCCTCTACGTATTCTTTCTTTACATCGGCTATATAGCAAGACAAAGCGCCGGTATCCAGAGCGCGTTGCTGAATTGTTTCCCAATCCGCATCCTGACCAACGTCTACACAAACCGCGACAATTTCACAATCGTAGTTTTCTTTAAGCCACGGGATGATTACGGTAGTATCCAACCCGCCAGAATAAGCAAGCACGATCTTCTTCATATAACACACACTCCTTCCTGGTTGTACAGGCGCATAGTGCGAGGAGCGAAGCGCGCCGCTGCTTCACCGGATTGCTTCGCTGCGCTCACCATGATGTTTTGGTTCATTCGTACGCGGAATTTTTTCTTCCCGCCGAACTCACGTTACTATACTCTATTTATCGGGACTTATCCCAGTATTCCCTTGAGCATCTCCAACCCGCAGTCTATCTCCTCATCACTGATGATATAGGGCGGAAGAAACCGCAGGGTTTTGGGCCCCGCCGGCAGCATGAGGAGTCCTGGAACGTTCCGTTCCTTAACGTCCCGTTCCCCCGCGTCCGGGCCGCGCGCCCTGGCGACGGCGGCTTCCAGGACGGGCCAGGCTTCAACGTCCAGATCTACGCCTATCATAAGACCCCGGCCCCGGACGGACTGTATACGCGGATGCTTCCAGGAACGGATGGTTTCTTGAATTTTATTCCCTTTCCGGAGGATTTCCGCAAGAAACGCCGGATTGTTCACTGTTTCCAAAACAACAAGGGCGGCGGCGGCGGCCACGGGGTTCCCCCCAAAGGTGCTGCCGTGGTCCCCGGTCTGAAAAACAGACGCGGCCTTTTCCCCCGCGAGAACCGCCCCCACCGGGATGCCGCCGGCAAGCCCCTTTGCCAGGGTGATCACGTCAGGCCGCACCCCATACGCCTCGCAGCCCAGAAAGGTCCCGGTCCGCCCTACCCCGCACTGAACTTCGTCAAACATACAGAGAATATCCCGTTCAGCGCAGAACTTCGCCGCCGCTTCGATATAGGCCGGTTCCTGGGGGACAATCCCGCTTTCCCCTTGAACCGCCTCGGCCAGGAAGCCCGCCGTTGTTTCGGCGTTTAGAGCCCGGTCCAGAGCGTCTATATCCCCCGGCGGGACAAAGATGAACCCCTCGGTAAAGGGGCCGAAATCCTGGTGGAACTTCTCCTGGCCGGTGGCCGACAAGGTGGTGATAGTCCGGCCATGGAAGCTCCCTTTAAGGGTTACGATCCGGTGCCGTCCGGGACCGTACTTTTTAAGGGAATACTTGCGGGCTATCTTGCACGCCCCCTCGTTGGCCTCAGCCCCGGAATTGGCGAAGAACAGGTTCTTCATTCCAACGGGAGCGCAGGCGGCTGTCAGCTTTTCCGCAAACGCGAGGCTGACATCACTTTGAAAGTAGTTTCCCGCGTGGCAGAGCCTGGCCGCCTGATCCGCGACAGCCTTCACCAGGGCCGGATGACCGTGGCCCAGGCAGTTCACCGCGATGCCGGCGGTAAAGTCCAGGTACTTCTTCCCCTGAACGTCCCAAAGCCAGGCCCCTTCGCCCCGGCTAAAAACCACCGGCAGCCGGTGATAGGTATTCATAAACACATCCATACTATTCATCCTTAGCATCATCCTTAACAATCATGGTTCCTATCCCCTCGTCGGTGAAAAACTCCACCAAGAGCGAGTGGGGAAGGCGTCCGTCTATGATGTGGGCCCGGCTGACCCCGCCGTCCAGGGCGAGGACGCAGCAGTCCACCTTGGGAATCATCCCTTTGGTAACGACGCCGGCCTTCTCAAGGGCCGCTACTTCGGAACGGTTTATCATTTTTATCAAAGAACCGGGATCCTTCAGGTCCCGAAGGATCCCCTGCACGTCGGTCATCAGGACCAGTTTTTCCGCTTTTACGGCGCAGGCGATCTTGGCCGCCGCGGAATCGGCGTTTGTATTGAAGGAACAGCCGGCGTCTTCCCCTGTTCCCAAGGCCACAGGAGAGACGACCGGAATGACCCCTGAATCCAGCAGGGTGTTGAGGAACCCGGCGTCCACGGATTCAATCTCCCCCACAAGGCCCAGGTCCTCCCCGTCCGGGCGGAAACGCCGCGCCCGGAACAGGCCGCCGTCTATGCCCGAAAGCCCCAGCGCCCGGCCCCCGGCCTGCTGGATACGGGCGGTAATATCCTTGTTCACCTTGCCGCAGAGAACCATCTGCACTATTTCCATGGCCTCTTCATCGGTGTACCGAAGGCCCCGGACAAAACAGCTCTCCTTCCCTACGGCCCGGAGCATTCCTTCAATTTCAGGACCGCCCCCGTGGACCAGGATTACCCGGATACCCACGCAGGAAAGGAGGATGATGTCCCGAATCACCGTGAGCTTGAGTTCTTCGTTGATCATGGCGTTCCCGCCGTACTTTATCACCACAGTCTTACCCTGGAACTGCTGAACATAGGGCAGCGCGTGGGCAAGCGCCTCAGCCCTATCCGTATTGCTCAGAACAATTTCTTTCATGCCATACCTCCTAGGTCCGGTAATCGCCGTTTATCCTCACGTACTCATATGTGAGGTCGCAGCCCCAGGCCAGAGCTTCTCCCGGACCCGCCGGTCCGCCGGATGAATCTTCCAGATCAACCTGTATCGCTATCTCCCCGGTGGAGAGGATTTTCCGGGCTTTTTCCTCGGAAAAGGGGACCGCCGCGCCGTTACGGCAGACGAGGACCTCCCCGGCGGCGGAGGCGAACCGCACCGTTACCGTCTCAGGATCAAAGGGAACGCCTGAGTAACCCAGGGCGCACAGCACCCGGCCCCAGTTGGCGTCGGCGCCAAAACAGGCGGTCTTGACCAGACTGGAGGAGGCCGCGGATTTCGCCAGCGTTTCGGCGGCGGCTTCGTCAACGGCGCCCCGGACCGTAACGGTAATCAACCGGGAAGCGCCCTCCCCGTCCCGGGCCATGTCCCGGGCCAGTTTTACGCAGAGGGCCTCCAGGGATTCCGCAAAGGCTTCGTAGCCCCCTCCTTCTTGTTCTATAAGCGGATTCCCCGCCGCGCCCGAGGCCATAATCACTACCATATCGTTGGTTGAAGTATCGCCGTCCACGGTAAGGCGGTTGAAGGACCGGGCGACGCTCCGGCGCAAAGCCCGGTCCAGAAGCTCCTGGGAAACGGCCGCGTCGGTGGTGAAGAAGCCCAGCATGGTGGCCATGTTAGGATGAATCATCCCGGAACCCTTGACCATGCCCCCAATCCGCACCGCCTTGCCGCCGGCTTCCGTTTCCACCGCGCCTCCCTTCCTTCGGGTGTCCGTGGTCATAATGGCTTCAAGGGCCGCGTCATGCCCGGCGGCGTCCGCGGTGAGGGAGGCCGCCAGAGCGTCCATCCCCCCTTCAACCGCGGCTATAGGCAAGGGAACTCCGATGACTCCGGTAGACGCCACCGCCGCCTGCTCCGGGGGGAAGCCGAAGGTTTCACCGGCAAGCGCCGCCATACGCCGCGCCGCCGCCATTCCTTCAGCCCCGGTACACGCGTTGGCGTTCCCCGAATTGGCGAGGACCGCCCGGCATATTCCCCGGGCAAGATGTTCCCGGCTTACGAGAACGCTGGCGGCCTTGACCCGGTTGGTAGTGAACACCGCCGCCGCCGTACACGGCGCGTCCGCCAGAATAAGGGCCAGATCCCGCTTGGCGGAGGAAGCCTTGATCCCGCACCGGACGCCTCCCGCCCGGAAGCCCTTCGGCGCGCAAACCCCGCCTGCAATCTCGTGCATACAACAAACTCCTTTCAACCGATTGGTCTCACTAAAAGCGCCTAAAAAAGCGCCGGGATCGCTTCCAGCCCCGCGGTTTCGGAATATCCTAACAGGATGTTCATGTTCTGAACCGCTTGGCCGGCGGCGCCTTTGATCATGTTGTCTATAGCGGTAACCACGATAAGGGTGGTCCCCGATGTATCCAGATGAAGGGAAATATCGCAGAAATTGGAGCGCCGCACCCGTCCGGTAGCGGCGGCGGCCCCCGCGGGAAGAACCCGCACGAACGGTTCATCCTTGTAAAAGGCGGCGTAACGATCGCGAATCTCCCGGAGTTTCCCCTCCAGTTCGGGCGAGGGCGGCCGGGGCGCGCCGGAAGCCGCCGACAGGCGGTGGGCCCTGTCCAGAGGAATATAGATGGTGCTGAGGATGCCCCGGTTCATAGGCGCCAGGTGGGGCGTAAAGATAAGGGGGACGGGTTTCCCGGCCATCTTGCCCAGGACCCGGCTGATTTCCGGGGTATGCCGGTGGGCCCCCACCTTGTAGGGGCTTACCGAATCGGAACATTCGGGAAAGTGATACGCCCTGCCGGGTTCCCGCCCTCCCCCGGTAACGCCGGAAGCGGCGTCCACAATGACAGGCCCGTCTCCGGCCAGCCCTTTAACCAGGGCGGGATATATACCCAGGGAAGCGCCGGTGGGATAACAGCCCGGATTCCCGATGATGACGGGGCCTTTGGCGGCCAGGGCTTTAACCGCGTCCCGGTTCAATTCCGGCAGCCCATAGACCGAACGCTTCCGCAGTTCCGGATAAAGGTAGGGCTTGGCATACCAGGCGGTAAACGTCTCCTCGTCGTCATCAAAACGGAAGTCCGCGGACAAATCAATGAAGGGGATCCCCTTTTCCATACACGCCTTAGCATAGGGTTCCCCGACCCCGTGAGGCAGGGCGGCAAAGACCACCCCCGACGCGGCAACCACCGTTTCGGGCTTTTCCAACAGTCCGGAGATCTTCCCCTGAAAATTGAGATACATAGTTTCGATCCGCCCGCCTTCATAACTCACGGATCCCAAGACCAGCCCCTCGATTTCCGGATGGCCGGCCAGTATTCTAACTACTTCCGCTCCGGCATACCCGGTGGCGCCAATAATCCCCGCAATCATTATATAACCTCCTCATGGGGCGGCACCCTATACCCGCCCAAAAATCGCCGATCAGGCGATTTCTTACCCTGCAAACTCCGCCGGAGCGAAGGTCCGCAGCACGCCGGTTGCCAAAATCACAGAAAATCTCTCATCTGAGGCTGTTTCCGGGAAACCGCCGGAGCCGGTGTACAGCCAATTTGTTGAGGAACAGGCTCGCCGGTTTCTTTAATCAGATAAATTTTTTGGGAAACAAACAATTAACGGAGACGGTGAAGATAGGAAAAAACCTGTTTCATATACAAAGTATTGAATAAATATTTAAAAATGTCAAGATAATTGAGGCGGTTCCGAAACTGAAATTTTTGAACAACCACCGTAAAATCACGGTTTTGTACGCCTAAAGCCGTGAGAAGCCGCAAAATCACGGCCCAAAGCCGCGGGTTTTCGCGTACATCCGGTTCGTTTTGGGACAAACTGAATGGTATATTTATTGTAAAAACCGAACAAGGGCGCTCCGGCGGCAGTAACAAAAAGTTTCGTTTTCCTGGATAATTGAAGCTGTTCCATCAAACCGGAGGTCCGCCTTCAGTTTTGGAACAGGCTCAGTTGAGTCCGTTTTAACCCACGTAAAACGATGCATAATTATCGTACAAGAAGGTGAATCATGATTGAAGCCTTGGAGTTACAGGAAGAAAGCGTTCAGGAATTACCGGAAACATTGCCGGAAAAGAATGAACAGGGCGGCCCGGGAGATGAATTTTACAGCAGTAAAATATACTGCGCCAACTGCGCTCATTGCAAATTGGTTCCCGTCACGCTGGAGGAGGGCGGCCGGTATGTCCTGAGAGTGCGGTGCGCCGCAGGCAAATGGCGGAAGAAATTGGGGGAAGAAAAAATGTACAAGTATTGTACGATTATCCGGCGTTACCTGGACGAATGCGGCGCGTATGAGGAAATGGGGGACGCCAAAGAGTTCATTCGGGAACTTCGGAGGACTATTCCCGGCAAGGACGAGCAGTATGTGTTGTTCCAGAACGACGGCCCGGTTAGCCAGGAACAACTGCGTAATCCCGCCGAAAGCTCGGACGCGGAACCCGCGTAGAATGCCGCAAACAGGGAGGGGGAATTCAGGATATATTCGAGAATACTGAAGTGAGGCTGTTCCAAAACTAATTGACTGCGCGCTACCGTTCCCGGCAGAGCCGGGGCACGGTTTTGGGACAGCCTCACGTAAAAAATCGCGCGGCCTGGGGTTAATTCATTCCATGCCCGGTCTGAAAGCTCTTCCGGACCCAGGGCCGGAGGCGGCCAAATTTTTCTTGACAGATCGGTAGGGGCGCCGGTATGATAGTATAAAATTTTGCACACAGAGGCTGTTCCAAACGAGAAGGTTTGGAACAGCCTCCAGTTTTTGTGCGGGCAAGACCGGCGTGTTCAAGAGGGAGGCGTCTGATGCTGGAAGCGGTCAAACATGCGTTGAAAGAGGCTTTGCCGAATGTGGAGCTTGAACTCTCCATTGACGAACGGGGTATTCTCACTATCCGGGGCGAATGCGCCGAATGGGAAGAAGTGGTCGCCGCGGGGCATATCGCGGCGAAACCGCCGGAAGTCAGAAATGTGGTAAACGAGCTTACGGTCCGGGGAAAACCCGTTCCCTCCAAGGACTACGGTCAGTACCGAGAAAAGGGAAGAGCTGTGGGGCGCATTGACGCGGTTGATGTGCTTATCATCGGAACGGGAATCTCCGGCTGCGCCATTGCGCGGGAGCTTTCAAAGTACCGCCTCCGCATCCTCGCCGTGGACAAGGAAGACGACATCGCGTGCGGGGCGACGAAGGCGAACAACGGCAACATTCATCCGGGACACGACATAAAACCGGGGACCCTCAAGGCGAAGCTCAACATACGGGGAAACGAGCGGTATACCCAATGGGCGCGGGAGCTTGGGTTTGAACTCCAGCGTTGCGGCGTTATGGGCGCGGTTACAGACCCGCTCCTGCGGCCCCTCCTGGAAAAAGCCGCGGAACGCGCCCGCGCTATGGGCGTCTCCGATCCCCA
>JAIRSS010000068.1 GCA_031255315.1 Spirochaetaceae bacterium | reverse complement strand
ATCATTACGTCTTTTGACGTGTATTCCCATACGCTTCCCTTTATCGAAGTCTACGGCTCGGAAGGCACCCTCCGTGTGCCCGATCCCAACACCTTTGGCGGGCCGGTATACGTAAGCCGTTTCCGCGACGAGACATGGTCGGAGATTCCTCTTCTTAAAGATTTCCCCGACAACAGCCGGGGCCTTGGGATAACCGATATGGCCGAAGCCATTACCGAAGGGCGGCCCCATCGCGCTTCGGGAGAATTGGCCGGCCACATCCTTGAAGTGATGCACGGCATCCACGAAGCCTCCGCGTCGGGGGCCTACTATCAGCTTACGAGCAACTGCGCCCGGCCCGATCCGCTGTGACCGGGAAGTCGTCAGAATTTCGTGGTCTGCATTAGTTTCGCGCAGTACAGTTTGATGTACGTTGTGATAGAATCCTCATCCCCTAAGTGATTCAGGGTCGGATCTTTTTCATAGAGGGAAACGGCCAGAGATTCGATGGCTTCCATGGAAATTTTTTGGCTCAACTTGAGCCGTAAGGTCTGTTGCAAGCGGCGGCGTATAAGGGATTTTATGTCGGTTATAAGATGCTGTTTTTGTTCGCCATCCAAAAGAGTATGCCACTTTTTTTCAAGGTCCGACATGGACGCGTCAAGGCTTTTGCTGGTGTCCGACAATTTTTCTATGAGCTGAGCGGCGGTTGCTTTAATTGACTGTTCCCGGGAGACCGTCTTTTCTTGAGGCTGGGCGACCGCTTCAGCGGAAGGAACGGGGGGGGGGAGCTCTTTTTTATTCCCCTGGGTCAGGCGGGCGAAAAAAGCAAACAGCCTCGACAGCACCGGAATGAAATACCAAAAGGGCAGCATCATCCGCGCTCCGGCCATGCAGCCTTTGCGGTTGATCATAAGCAGCGTCTCCATAGGGAGCAGCGTTCCATCCGGTTTGTAGAGACGGGTGGAAGCGGGGTCGGCCTGGGACCGTCCGTTTTCGTATTGGACAAAGAACGTCCGTTTATCCCGCAGGATGATTATAAGGGTGGGGACGAGTTGGGCGGTATATTTAACAAGGAGCTGGGTAAATTCCTCGTTGATTGTCATGGCGGGCTCTTTTCTGAATTCCTGGAGAAGGTGCAGCCACCGGTGTTCTATAGCTTTGCGGACCTGGATGCGGGCTTCTCCTAATAAACGGACGCACAGGGGAAGAATTTTCTGTTTACTGATAAATATCTGTTCGCCTTGTTTATTCCGGTAAATGAGGAGATGCGGTATTTCCTCGGTGTCAGGAGACGTCGTCAGGGACAAAATATAACTTTTTAGATCCTCGTCCGTGTACTGCCCCAGGAGGGCCTGGCCTGAGTCGTCGGTAAATTTAAAAATTTCCGCCATGGTGTAAAGATACGGCGGTTTGTCTATAGTGGATTTCAAAAAACTTAAGGCTTGATCCCGTTTCCGTTTTGCCGTTAGAATTTCTTTAAATATTAC
This sequence comes from Spirochaetaceae bacterium, assembly GCA_031255315.1. Next base: position 10,711 of record JAIRSS010000068.1, on the reverse strand, counting down.
GGAAAAGGTTTCGATTATATGTACCGATTGAAACGCGGCTATATCAGTCGACAGAAACTCCTTTTTTTTTCTTAACTCGTTTTTTACAGTATAACAGAAAAGCATCCAAAAATAATAGGTGGAATCCGCGGCGGTTTGAATTTGCAGAATACAGTCCAGGGGGCGCGCTTCCATCATATTCAGCGAGTTTACAAGGAGGCCCTCTCTCCCCTTCATCTGCGGCAGGAGCCGGCGGTGGAAGAAGCTCTTGTTATCCTGGGCGCGCAGAAAATTGCTGAATTTCAAAAGAGCCTTATCAAGGAGGGGCCTGGGGATGGCCGTTGCCGGGACCAGGGCGTACGGAACGTTATCAGGAAAAGTCAGCTTGATAAGCGGCGCCGCGGTATCCTGCGGGTTTTTCATATAGTCGGCCATATCGCCCTTGCTGCTGATGATCCGGTATTTTTCCTCCGGCAGTTCCATCCCGAGAGACGCCGCGTCCGGAAACGGAAGCCCCACCGTTTTATCAGTATCTTTGAAAAGAGACTCGACAAGTTCCGTATGGAAATCAGGCAGCAGGATACACTGGTTGTCATCCAACAGTTCGCACTTTCTGGTTTCTATTAACGGCAGTAATTCACCGGAAAATTTTGCCGCCACGCCTGAAGTCCATTTTTTCCATTGGGGCTGTTTCTGGGAAATATGGTTTGCATATTTTTCGAGAAACACCAGGAACGAATCAATGTCAATATACGGAGATTGGCGCTTTTTAGCATAATTCATCAAAATCGTATACAAATCCAATTCTTGCGACATAGGAGTATGATAGTCTGAAACAGCCGGAAACTACAATAGCGGGATCTGAATCCATCCCTGTAAACCGGGGATGTCCCAAAATTGTGTACGTTTAAGGCGCCGTCAGTGAGTTCCGGAACGGGCTCAACAGGTTTTTTTCCTGATACGCGGCGTAATCCCGTTACTTTAGCCGGGTTTTTTGGTTTTATATACAAGTTTGGCCCGCTGGAACAAGATCCCGGAAAAAACGGTCAAAGTCCGGCGTTCCCGGTAAATTCAAGAAAAACGGTCAAAAACCTGAAGTTTTGGACCAGCCGTGATTTTGTTGGAGATTTTGATTGAACAAATCGGAATTTTCGGATAGTATATTAAGAAACGGGAACTTTCTGAGCAAGGGGGCTTTCCCCAACGCCGGTTTTTTAACAGCCCCTTGAATGCGCAGTTTGCCGGGCTGGTAATCCGGGCGTACGGCGGCCTGACGTCCGGCGGACTTATCAGTCTGAAGGTTGAAATCCCGGTGAAACTGCGGGAGTCCGCCCCAAAATATAGACTTTTCAGCGAGGTTTTAAAATATGTTGGACATCGGTCCTATCCACCGTACTGAATACGAGTTAGACAAAGACCGAGCCGAACCTGTTGTCATTGCCGAAGCGCCCGGCCGTATCCATTATCTGGGTGAACATGGTGAGCCAAAGGCCGGATTATTCTTATCTTCCGCGGTAGACCGGTATATCAGGGTTGCCGTCAGTCTGAGGAAGGATAATTCTCTTCGTTTTTTTGCCGCGGATCTGGGAGAACGAAAACGGACTACGCTGGTCAATTTGAAGTACAAACGGGAAGATCGGTGGGCGAATTATATCAAAGTGGCGGTGCATTTGTTCGCTGAATTGGGATATCCGGTTAAAGGGCTGAATTTTACCCTGGCCGGCGATATTCCGCAGCATGTAGGGCTGGCTTCGTCTTCCGCTGTTGAAGTAGCCGCCGCGGTGGCGCTTAAAGGGCTCTTCAAAGCCGAACTGGGCGATAGGGAGCTCCTTGACCGCCTTATCGCTTCCCAGGCGGTGTTTTTCGAAAAAACGAGAAGCCCGGTGGATTACCTTATCGCCTTTTCCGCCTGTAAGGATAATTTTCTTATCGTTGATGAGGCGTCTATGGAGGTTAAAAAAATACAATCCCCCCTTAGGGAGTACAAATTCCTCATCATGGATTCCCGCGTTCCCAAGCTGGATGTGGAGGAGGAACTGCAACAGCGGAGACAGGACATCAAAAAAGGTTTGGATCTCCTTTCCCTGCGGAAGCCGGGGGTTAATTTCAGGAATTACGCCGCCGCCGATCTGATAGAATCTATGGGGGATCTTCCAGAGGAGATCCGCCGGCGGTGTATGCATATCGTTCAAGAGTTGAGGCGGGTCGCCGACGCGGAGGACGCCCTTAAAAAGGCTGATTTTTCCTCCCTTCCCAGGATTTTTTTCCATTCCCATGAAAGCCTCAGGGACCTGTATGAAGTTTCCTGCCCGGAAGTCGACTGGCTTGTAAAACGCGCCCAGGAGATCGAGGGGGTTCTGGGATCGCGCATGACCGGCCAGGGCTTTGGCGGTTGTACGTATACCTTCCTCGGCGAGACGGCGATGGCGGACTACCGGCGGCGTCTGGACGACTACGACCGGATTTTCGGGTTCCATCCGTTGATGTACGAGATGAATCTCGCCGGGGGCGCCCGGCTTCTTCCGCCGCAGCCGTGGGGCGGACCGGACGATTCGGAAACGCTTTGAAAAAACAGAGAACGGGTTCCGCCAGGCGGCATTCGAATACAGTATTGAGGACGTATGAATCTATTACTGACCAATGATGACGGGATAGACGCTGAAGCCTTTCTCGATTTTGCGGACGCCCTGCGTAGACGGACGTCCCATGCGGTGTATGTTCTTGCCCCTGACCACAATTGTTCCGGGGCTTCCCACGCGTTGAGCCTGTTGCGCAGCCCGGTCCGGGTGGCGCGGCGGGCTGAAAACATCTGGACCTGCTCAGGAACACCGGCGGATTGCGTGTGCGTGGGTACGATGGGGGGGCTTCCCATAAAACCGGACATGGTACTATCGGGAATCAACGCCGGGCCCAATATCGGGACGGACCTCATCTATTCGGGTACCGCCGCTGCGGCCCGGCAGGCGGCGCTTGCCGGAATCCCGGGGATAGCCTTTTCTCTTAACGGCGTCCGGGGGGCTTTTTACTGGAAACAGGCGATAGATTATGCGGTTGCCGCCCTGCCGGAATTGCACGCCTTTTGGACGCGGGATGTTTTCATCAATGTTAATATCCCCAATACCATCGAAGGCCCCGGGGGATCCTGCGTCACCTTCCCTTCTATTAGACGGTATAGTGATTCCCTTGTCGCAAGGCCGGACGGCGGCGGCAGTCTGTCCTGTATGTTCCAGGGGGGGAATTCTTCCACTGAACCGGAATCCGGCTCCGACTGGGACGCGGTGTCCCGGAACCACGTATCCATAAGCCCGGTTTTTCTTCACCCGGTCGTGCGCCGGGACTGTTGCGCCGGGGTTCCTGAATACGCCGGAGTGGCGCCCCGTCCGGACAGACGCGGCGGAACCGCCGCCGGCGCGCGGTAGGGCGGCGGGTGATGATGAAAACCAACGCTTCCGGATTGGTGGAGGGGAAACGGCTTTTCGGCCTCAAACGCTGGGATTTAGCCCTCCGGGAATTCCTCACGGTCAAAACCGACGCGATTAATTCCGAAGAATACACGGAACTGGCCTACTACGCGGGGCTCTGTTATACCAAGCTGGGCCGCTATGACGAGGGCCGCCTCTATTTGGAACAGGCTATTACGAAGGGGGCGAATTCCCTCAGAGTATACCAGTGCCATATGACCCTGGCCTACATTTATTCGATTACCAACCGCTCCCGGCTGGCCGAATTTGAATTGGGAGAACTCATAAAGAACGGATTTGTATCGGTCCAGATTTACACCACCCTGGCTTACGTTGTCTGGATGCAGAAAAACCCCGTCCTGGCGGTACGATTATACGAAAAAGCCCTGAAAATTGACGAGAATAATACCACCGCCATGAACGGGCTGGGCTACATTCTCGCGGATACCGGACAGGATGTTTTGAGGGGGCTTAGGTTCTGCCGGAAAGCGGTGGACCGGCGGCCTCGAAACGCGGCGTACCTTGATTCCCTCGGCTGGGCGTACTATAAAAGCGGTAATTCTCACGAAGCTGGGGTGTGGCTCCGCCGGGCCCTGAACCTGGCTCCTGGTCAGAAAGAAATACGAAACCATCTGCGGATCATTGAGGAGATAAAGCCATGAGGGGAATCAGGTTTATGGCGCTGGCGTCGGCGCTCCTTGTCATTCCGGCTTTTCTGGAATCCCAGCAGCCCGCGGGAGGAGGCGGGACCGACCGGGACGCCGTGTATTCCCGGGAGGAATTTTGGGTAGGCGTGCAGGCGTATAATCGGTATGCGTTCAATGAAGCTATTCTTTCTTTTGAGCGGGCTCTTTCTTACCGGCCCGGGGATCCCCTTTACCTGGACTGGTTGGGCCGCGCCTATTACCGGTCCGGCCTGGAGGACACCGCCCTAAGGCAGTGGCAGGCCGCCGCCGGGATATACGGAGATCGCGCGCCTGAGACGCTGCTTCTGTCCAACCGTATAGAAACAGTACGGAACCGCCGCAGTCTTTTTCCCTATATTGACGACGACGCCCGGTATGTGGAGGCCGGACGGTATCCGGGCCGGTATGACAATATCGTGGCTTTCAGGCAGCCGAGCGCCGTTCTCGCCCTGGAAGACGGTTCCGCCTGGGTTGCGGCCTATGGTACCAATGAGATTCTGCAAATTGATGTGAACGGCCTCATCCGCAGGCGCCGCCGGGGGCCTATCAACGGCTTTGACCGGCCCTACGACATAGCCCGCGGGCAGGACGGCAAACTCTTCGTTTCCGAATTCCGGGGCGGCAGGATCAGCGTGCTAAACGCGGAAGGAGACTGGCAGTATTACATAGGTTCCAAAGGTATTGAGCCGGGGAAACTCGCGGGCCCCCAAAACATCGCCGTTGATGAAGAGGGGTATCTCTATGTGGCGGAATACGGGAACCGCCGTATTTCCAAGTTTGATCCCGGCGGAACGTTCATCGCATCCTTCGGGCAGCGGGGAGGGGGGTTCCAGGGGCTTCTTTCGCCCACCGGTATTGCCGCCGGAGAGGGGCGCGTCTTCGTCGCCGACGGCGTTTCCCGGCAGATTTACGCCTTTGACCGGAACGGGCAGTACATGGACGCTTTGGCCTTGGAGGGCTTGCGCGGCCCGGAGAGCCTTAGATTCTTCCCCGACGGCCGGCTTCTTGCGGTAGACGCTAACCGCCTGCTCCTTATTGACGTCGATTCGGCCATTGTTTCGGAAATCGGCGTTGCCGGAAACGCGTCGGGGCGGATTATCGGGGCGGACGCGGACGGCAACGGAAACATTTTAGCCGCCAGTTTCAACGCCGATGAAGTCCTGGTAATGACCCCGATAGACAACATAGCCTCCGGGCTTTTCGTCCAGATAGAACGGGTTGCGTCGGATAATTTTCCCCTGGTAACCGTGGAACTCCAGGTGCAGGACCGGACCCGCCGGCCCATCGTCGGCCTCGACGGGCGGAATTTCCTCCTCAGTGAGAACGGGCAGGCGGCGGCGGAACAGAATTTTCTCTACGCCGGATACCGATCCGCCGATACGGATATCGCCGTTCTGGTAGAACGGTCTCCTGAGTCTTCCCGCCTACAGGACGATCTTGTTGCGGCGGTTCGGGACATCAACGCGTCGCCCGGACGTATCCGTTCCCTGGTTTCCGCTGGGGAACAACCCTTCCGGGAGCGTTTGGGAGAGGCCGCGGGGGATGTCAGCGCGGCCGTCCTTGCCCAGGCTGGCCGGGGCGCCGCCTCCGCCTATACCCCCCTCTGGCGCTTCGATCTTGGGCTCCGTCTTGCGGCCACGGACCTGTTCGCCGGAGCAAAGAAGCGGGCGGTAGTCTTTGTTACCACCGGGCGGCTGGGGGAACGTGCGTTTGAGCAGTATAGTCTTTCGGAACTTGCGGCGTATATGGCCAATAACGGGGTCGTCTTTCTGGCGGTTCTTGTTGGGGGAAATTCGGCGGACGCGGATATACGCTATCTCTGTAACCGGACCGGCGGCAGCGTCCTTTCCTTGTACCAGCCCGAAGGCATAGGCCCCGCCCTGGAGCAATTAACGCATACGCCCTCAGGTTCCTACATTCTGAATTACCGGTCCCGGCTGTCCGCGGATTATGGCAGATCCTACCTCCCGGTGGAAGCGGAAGTCTACCTGTTGGAACGGTCCGGGCGGGACAGCACGGGCTATTTCCCTCCTGAAGGGTGAACGTTCGGGAATGAGATTTTAGTACGGGGACATCGTATGAACAAAGAACAGCATCAGAGACGGCTTCAAAAGACCCGGGAGCGTATGGAACACGAGGGAGTGGATGTTTTTTTCGTGAGCCCCTCTCCAAACCTGCGCTATCTGTCAGGATATTCTCTTCCTGGAGACGAGCGGCTGTTTTTGCTGGTCCTGCCCGTCCGGGGGGAACCCTTTGCCCTGGTCAACGCGTTGTACCGGGCCCAGGCGGATGTTATGCCTGTTCCGGAATTTCTCCTGTGGTCTGACGGGGAGGATCCGTTTGCAACCCTCACGGCGGCGCTTAAAACCCGGGGCGTCGCGGTACAGAAGGCGGCGCTTGAGCCTTCCCTTCCGGCGCTCTTTTCCGTCCCGTTGAGCGGGGCTTTCCCGGAAACGGAATTCATCCTGGGATCGCTCCTCATGGATCCCCAGCGTCAGTATAAGGACGACGCCGAACTGGACCTGATACGCCGGGCTTCCCTGCTGGCGGACCGGATACTGGGCGGCCTCGTTTCACGGGGAAGGTATTGGATTGGAAAAACCGAAAAAGATTTTGCCCTGAAGCTTGCCGCCTGTATGCGCGAAGCCGGATTTGAGACCTCCGGTTCCATTGTAGCGGTGGGGGCGGACGCCGCCGTACCCCACCATGTTACCGGGAACGCCGTCATACAGCCGGGTAAGGGGCTGCTTATCGACTTCTGGGGTTCCCTGGAAGGCTACTTTACCGACTGTTCCCGCACGTTTTTCGTTGGGGAGCCGGAAAAGGAATTTGAGACCGTGCATGGAATCGTGCTGGAGGCCCATCTGGCGGCTGAGGCTAAAGCCCGTCCGGGAAACCTCCTGGGGGATGTGGACGCCGCCGCCCGATCCGTCATTGAGGGGTATGGATACGGCGGGTATTTTACTCACCGGACCGGCCACGGCATCGGCATGGAAAGCCACGAAGGCGCGTCCGCAGCGCCGGGGGAACAGACGCCGGTTAAACCGGGCATGGTGTTTTCCATTGAGCCGGGAATCTATCTGCCCGGCAAACTGGGAGTCAGGATCGAAAACCTTGTCGCTGTTGGTGAAGACGGCCCTGAAGTTCTTCATCAGTATCCCCGGGAACTCAGGAGCCTGTAGCGGGCGGCAAAGAGACGGGGGTTTTAAAAATTTTCGTATCCCCGATGGGGTTGTTCGGAGGAATATGCGTATAAATCGAAAACTGCGGTGGGCCCTGGTTCTCTCCGGGGGAGGGGCCAAAGGACTCGCCCATATCGGGGTGATCAAAGCCCTGCTGGACAAAGGATATCCGGAGCCGTCTCTGATAGCGGGAACGTCTATGGGGGCTATAGTGGGCGGGCTGTACGCCTCGGGAATGGCGGTTCCTGAGCTGGCCCGGTTTACCCTTGAGGAATTCGATATAACCCAGTACCTGGACAGTTTTGTATTCAAGTTAAACGGGCCGGTGGGGAAGTTCCTTCAGGCGGGGCAGCTTATCGGGACCTTAGCCGGTAAGCCGGGGATGGATTCGGGGAACCAGGTGCGCGCCCTGATTGAAAAGCTCACAGGGAACAAGAACATTGAGGAGACCCGCATCCCCTTCCGGTGCAACGCGGTGGACCTCGTTTCCGGGGAAGAAGTGGTGTTCCGGTCCGGTAATCTTGCGCGGGCCATACGGGCGTCCATGTCGTTTCCCGGGTTTTTTGAGCCCGTAAAAGAGGGAGAAATGTTCCTGGTGGACGGCGGGCTTGGGGACAACATGCCCGTCCGTATCGCCGCAGAGGAAGGCTTCAAGCGTATCCTGGCCGTTAAAGTCGGAGCGTTCAAAACCCTTCCCGCCCATAATTTTGATACATCCCCTAAAATCCTCTATCGTTCCCTGGAGACGGCCCTCAGGCTGCTGCACAGCCGGGCCGGAACGGATCATCCGGCCTTGGTTATTACCGCGGTACACGACAGCGCCACGCCGCTTTCCTTTGACAAGAAACATGAGTTGATAGCCCTGGGAGAGCAGGCGGTCCGGGAAAACGAAGAGAACCTGGCGGCCTTCTTCGGTTCAGGCCTGGGGGCGTTCCTGGCGCGGCGGCGCGGCTGGAAATCCGGCGCGGCGGATTACCCGCGGCGGGAGATCTGATGATGAAGACAAGGAGTTGAATGAAGGATGCATAGGGAAAACAGCGCGTTGGACGCGGCGGGGCCCCCGCAGGAAACCCCTCCGCATGGCGGGTATAAGAAGTCCGCTTTTGTGGCGGTTGTAGGCCGGCCCTCGGTGGGAAAATCCACCCTGGTCAACGCCTTCTGCGGCGCGAAGGTCGCCATTGTAAGCCCGGTCCCCCAGACCACCCGGAACGCCGTCAGGGGCATCGTCAACCGCCCGGAGGGGCAGCTCATTTTCGTGGATACGCCGGGCCAGCATATCTCGGAGCGGAAACTGAATAAGCGGCTCATGGAGGTGGCCGGCAGGGCGGTGGGAGAGGCGGAACTCATCCTGTATGTGCTGGACGTTTCCCGGAAACCTGGCCCGGAAGAGGAAGCGGTCGCGGAACGACTGGCGGGCTGCACGGAACGCATGGTTGCGGCGGTCAACAAAATGGACGCGCCGGAGGCGGAGATCGAGGCGGTCCGGGAATTCCTGGATGCCCGTTTCCCCGGCCTGGACGCATCCCGGCGGTTCCCCGTTTCCGCCCTGAAACACGAAGGGGTTGATCCGCTTCTTGCCCGCCTTTTCAACATGGCTCCTTCGGGCCCGCCCCTGTATCCCGAAGACTACTATACCGATCAGGACCTGAATTTTCGCATCGCCGAGATCATCAGGGAAAAGGCGGTCAACCGTCTGCGCCAGGAACTGCCCCACTCGCTTTACGTGGAGGTGGCGGATGCGGAGCTTAAAGACGGGGACGCCCGGCTGTGGGTGCGGGCTTTTATCATCACCGAGCGGGAATCCCAGAAAGGCATGGTGGTGGGCAAAGGCGGCGCCATGATCAAAGCTATCCGCCAGGCCGCGCAGAAAGACCTCAACCGCATCCTTGACTGGAAGGTGGAGTTGGATCTGCGGGTTAAAACCGCCCATGACTGGCGCCACAACGACGCCGTCCTTAAGCGGCTTATTACCCGCTAACCAAGCGGGGTTGTTAAAAAATCGTCAATCCGCGCCAGGAGGTCCGCAAAGGCGTCCACCCTGGGCAGGTCCGGGCGGCTTTCCGCTATGCCCGGAGGAGGGCGGAAAAGGCAGCCGGCGTCGGCTTCATGGATCATCGCGAGATCGTTGAAGGAATCTCCCGCGGCGAAGACTTTCATATTGATAGACTTGAAGGCCGCAACGGCGTGTTTTTTGCCGTTCTGCTGGCGCAGGCGGTAACCGGTGATAGTTCCGTCCGGCGCGGTTGTCAGACTGTTGCAGAACAGGGTGGGGTAGTTTAGCTTCGCCATCAGGGGCGCGGCAAACTGCTCAAAGGTGTCGGAGAGAATGATAAGCTGTGTCCGTTCCCGCACGGCCCGGGCAAATTCCGCCGCCCCCTCCAGAGGCTCCATCCCGCCTATCACCCGCTGTATGTCCGGCAGCCTGAGCGCGTGGTTGCGGAGCAGGCCGATACGGTACGCCATCAGCTTGTCGTAGTCCGGCTCGTCCCTGGTGGTCCGCCGGAATTCGGGAATCCCCACCGCCCCGGCAAAGGCAATCCAAATTTCGGGGACCAGAACCCCTTCCAAATCAAGGCAAACAATACGCATATTTTTTTTCCCCTATCAGTTTGTTGCGCTTCGCGCATAAAATCCCAAAAAATCGGATGAAGAGCGCCCGGCCCAGCTCCGTATCCTCGAATTGGTATGCAGGCTGAAGTCCAGCAAAATTTCGGAGGTTCCCGCGTTCAGTGGATATTCGTTGAGGCAAGCGTTCTTTATCTTGCGGATGTTTTTCATCAGCTCCGCCCGCTTTTGCCGGCGGTCTTCCCGATCAATTTTGCCCGTGTTAGAGGCCTCGGCGGCGTGATAGGCTGCGGTGGAGGCGGGAATAAAATCGTTGTTCATATATGCTCCTTTTTTTAGGCCGCGGCTGTTGTTGTGCAGGCCCTGGCTTCTATCGTACAGGCAGGGGTCTTTTTTTTCAAGGCCGCGCGTGTTGCCTCGGGTTAAATCTCACCCTGTGGGATCGAATTCCTCACGTTAAAATCTTACCGTATCTCGCTAAACTAAACCCGGTCAAAAAGACTAAACGGATTCCCGACGAGTTCATGGCTTCCACCGGGTATCACCGAAATACGCCGTCCACCTCCTCACTCAGGAAGGGAAAAAACACTGGTTACAGATCGGGGCAAAACGATGAATAACCGCAGGGCAAGGGCTAAACTTGACCCATAACTTTCTCAAAATCATGATATAATGCCCTGAAGTCCATGTTCCGGGAGGGGAAAATGACGGAAGGGGATGTATTTATACTGGCAAGCATAATTATTTACAGTAATTAAGCGGCAAGGTCCTCCTTATCCTCGTTGATATTTTTGACAGCAAAAGTGTTGCTATTGATGGGAATGAGCGTATCAAATAT
>JAIRSS010000032.1 GCA_031255315.1 Spirochaetaceae bacterium | reverse complement strand
TTCCGGGGCAGACTCATGGACAATATAGCCTAACTATGGTACCATATAAAGCGGGTGGCAAACTATGATAAATTTGGTAAACGATATTAAACCAATTTCCTATGTAAAGGCTCATACGGCGGACGTGTTCAAACAGATTGAAGAAAAGAACAATCCGGTGGTTATTACCCAAAATGGAGAAGCGAAGGCTGTTCTGATGAATGTGAATTATTATCAGACTATTATGGACGCAATAAATTTACTCAAAATATTGTCCATCGGCGAAAATGACATAAAAAATGGAAACATGCTATCCGAAGAGGAAATGGATAGAAAAATTGAGAAACTATTAGAATGAATTAAAAATGAAATATAAAATCAACTGGTCAAAAGACGCGGGGGAAGAATTCATTGAAATAATATCATGGTATAAATACAATGCGGGAAAAAATATTGCGCAAAAGATTTATACAAAAATCAATTCACAGATTAAAAAATTGAAGAAAACGCCCGGAATTGGAAGGCCTGCACAAATACTAAAAGACATCGGCGTAAATGGCTACAGGCAATTGATTCAGGATAATTGGATAGTCTATTATAGAATCGAAGGACAGACTATAAACATAGTATCTATAATAGACGGTAGAAGGAATTTAGAAGAAATACTCTATAAAAAAATAATAGACGGAAAGATACAGTAGGGAAAACAAAATTAGAGCACATTATTAAGCGGCACATGACCCGGCGGTTCCGCGGGGCTATTCTATCCAGGCGCAGCGGCCCAGGCGGGACATCCAGGGGTGGTGGCGTTCGTAGTTGGCCCTGTTGTTGCATATCCACAGGGTCTTCCGCGCCAGGCCGGGGGGAACCGCGGGGATTGCCGCGAAGCCGTCGGTAAAAACGATGAGGCCGTCGTAGTTTTTCCTGTTTTCCCCAAAGTAGTCAAACAGAGGCTGGAAGTTTGTGCCCCCCCGGCCGGTGACGTGTATGGTTTTCCGGGCCCTTCTCATCGGAGCGGGCTCGCCCTTGAGGGCCGCGTCGAATTGCGCCACCTCCAGCGACACGACGCCGTAGCTGAAAAACCGGTTTATTCCGGAGTAGAACAGATCGATCTCGGAATCCGATATGGAGCCGCTCACGTCAACACCGATTAAAAGCCGGGTGGTAAACTGGTTTTTGCGACCCAGGTAGAGGAAGCCGTAGCGGCGGCTCTGTTTGGAGCGGGTCGGGATCTTCCGGCTGGACAAAACCGCGGCACGGAAGCCCAGCAGAATCTTCCGGTAGTCGATTGAGGGGCGCAGGCCCGCGATGAGTATTGCTATCAGATCGCCGCTCAGGTTGCCCCAGGCATTGCCCCGGGCCGCCTCGTTCACCAGGCCCCGCAGTTTTTGGTCCATGTAGTCGTCATCGTCCCAGAGCGCGGTCTCTTCGGCCCCGGCCCGGGCGGATTCGTCATCCCCTGCGCCGTCCCCGAGCTTTTTTAACTCCCGGTAGTAAAACTCAAAGTTCTGTTTTGCAAACCGGGGATCATCCCAATAATCGCCAACATGATAGCTCAGATCATCAAACGAGTAATACTCGTTCAGGGTGATGTTACTGGCCATGTAAGACAGCGCCGGATCGTGCTGCTTTGCCTGGCGGTAGGGATGTCTGAGCAGAATCCGCAGGGTTTCGGCCTTGAGCTTTTCCTCCAGCGCTTCGGCGCCGAGGCTTTCCAGGAAAGCCCGGTTGTATTCAATGCGCCCCTTGCCGGATCGTATGGTCCCTATTTTGTCGTTCGGTTCCAGGCGGTGGGACAACAGGGCCATGAGCAAAAGTGGTTCCCGCAGGTACCAGCGTCCGCTGATGTCCCGGATCCGCTCCTCCAGGGCGCTCATCGTCCTATTCCTCCAATTTCCGCTCTCATTCCTCAAGTATAGCATATTCTTATGGCTTTGGCGCAACGCGCCAACTTGACATTTCGAGTTTTATCATCTATCGTTTGTAAGCATCAAATAACTTTTGGAGGTTCTATGAACAATTGGTGGAAATACGGACTCGCCTTTGTGGGCGGGGCATTTGTGGGAGCGTTGATCTGCAAGAACAGCAAGGAGCTCCGCAAAATCTGCGCGTCCGCAGTGGGCGGTATCATGGATGTTAAGGATATGGCGGTGGAGGCGATTGAGACGGCAAAGGAATCCGCGGAGGACCTGCTCGCCGAAGCGGACGCCAGCAGGAAGAGCGCCGGGGGCGGCGCCGGGAAAGCCGCCGGGGCGGAAGCCTAATCATGCTTGGGGCGGCGCTGGTTCACGCTTTGCCTGGTAGGGCGCGATTTAGAGTCTCGCCGCCGGAGCTTCGCTCATACGAGACTCAGGAAATAGGACAGATACTTTCAGATGCTCAGGGGGTGACGGGCGTTTCCGTGAATCCCGTGAGCGGCAGTATTCTGATCCTGTACGACCGCCGGATCATCGGAGTCTCCGCGCTCCTGGCAACGGTGAGGGGCCTGACGCCGCCCTTGAAACAGGAAGCCGCCGGAAAACAGAACAACAAGCCGCCCAGCGCTTATTCTGTTGCAGCGTCGCTGTTATTTCGTCTTTTTTGTCCGCCGCAGATCAGGCCTTTTGTCACAATCCTTCGGAGCCTGCCATTTTTACAACGGGGGATTATATCGCTGGCGGCGTTGAAAATGGATGTGCCCTTGCTGGACGCGTCCGCTGTCGCGCTTAGCCTTGTCTGCGGCGACTATAAATCAGCCTCAACATTGATGCTGCTTCTTAACACGGGGGAGTACCTTGAAGAATGGGCCAAGTACCGTTCGCGGGAGAATCTTGCGGAAAAACTTTCCGTTGCCATCGGGAACGTATGGGTAAGGCGCGAGGGAGGGGAGACGGAGATTCCCGCTTCCCGGCTTGAACCGGGGGACCTGGCCGTTATCAGGGCGGGAGCGATGATACCTGTTGACGGACGGGTTGTTTCCGGCAGCGCGATGGTCAATGAATCTTCGATGACAGGCGAAGCCCACGCTTCGTTTCGGGAGCCGGATGACAGCGTTCATGCCGGAACCGTTGTCGAGGAGGGAGAAATCACCGTTGAGGTAAGAAAAAAAGCCGGGGACACGCGCTTTCAAAAGATACTTTCGCTGATAGCCCAGTCCGAAGCGGCCAAGGCGGGGATAGAGTTGAAATCCCGCGAGCTTGCGGACAGGCTGGCGCCCTTCAGTTTTTTTGCCGCCGGTATCACGGCTCTTTTCGGCGGCGGACTTAGGCGGGCGCGGGCGGTTCTGTCGGTCGACTACTCCTGTCCGGTAAAACTGTCCACACCTTTAGTGTTTCTGTCCGCGATGCGGGAGGGGCTTAACAACGGCATCTTCTTTAAGGGCGGCGCCTCGCTGGAAGCCCTTGCCGAGGTGGACACCATCGTGTTTGACAAGACCGGAACACTCACCAAAGCCGCCCCGGCGCTGGATCGCATCATCCCGTATCATGACTTCAAGCAGGAACAGGTTCTTAAAATTGCCGCCTGTATGGAAGAACATTTTCCGCATCCGGTGGCGAAGTCCATCCTGCGCTGCGCCACCGAGCGGGGAATCAAACACCGGGAAGAACACAGCGCAGTAACCTACATTGCCGCCCACGGCATCGTCACCAGTTACCATGGGAAGCGGACGGTGATAGGGTCAAGGCATTTTATCAGGGAGGACGAGCATATTGATGTTTCGATAGCCGCGGAGGACGAGGCAGCTATCGGCGCCGAGGGCAAGTCTCCGCTCTATCTTGCCATAGACGGGGTTCTCGCCGCTGTCTTTGTTATTGATGATCCTCCCCGGGAAGAAGCTCCCGAAGTGATAGCTATGCTGCGGAGGCTTGGCGTCAAACGGATCTATATGCTTTCCGGCGACAACCACCGCAGCGTCGAAAGCATCGCGAAGCGGCTGGGGGTGGATTCCTTCCGGGGAGAATTGCTGCCGGATGAAAAAACGGCGATCATAAAAAATCTGCGGGAACGGGGACTACAGGTTGCGATGGTGGGGGACGGCATGAACGATTCGCCTGCAATGTCCGCCGCGACGGTTGGAATCGCTATGAAGGAAGGCTCGGATTTAAGCCGCGAGGTGGCCGGCGTTACGCTGAAGGCCCCGAGTCTGTACCCGCTGGTCATAGGGCGGATCATCGCGGGCAGAGCGGTAGAGAAGATACACACGAACATCGGCCTTGCGGCGGGCATCAACAGCGCTCTTATGCTGGCGGGAATCGCGGGGAACGACACCGGCAACATTTTGATGCTGCTCCACAACCTGACGACCTTGATGCTCAGCGTAAACAGCATGAGGCCGCTCGTTTCAGAAGGAAAATCCGAATGATAGTAAGTTTTTGTCCGGGCAGAGTCCGGCTCCGTTTGAAGGAACTCAAAAACAAAGCGTTGGCCGGGGAGGTTCTTGCCCGCATAAGGTCCGTTCCGGGTATCACCGGTACAGAGTTAAAGACCCTAACGGGAAGCCTGTTGATCGAGTACGACACAAAGGTCCTTTCAACCAAAAAGCTGATGGCGCTTGGGCAGGAGGCCATGAAAGACTTCGCCCCGCACGGCCTTGACGTCCCGTAAAAGTACCCGCCGTTACAGTTTTTTAACGTGACAAGCCGTGCCAACCAGACACGCCATTGCGAGCGGCGGCAATTAGTAATAGGGCCGGTAATTGAAAGTGGCGAGTCGTCCGGAAGGTCGTCATTGCGAGCATAGCAAAGCGACTCGGCACGGTAGCGGCTTGAGGCTGGATTGTCTCGGCGCTCAGTACCTAGCAATGACGACCGTCCCGTCCGCTCCATGCCTGTCGGTATTTTACAATTGGAAGCGCTATGCACGGCCTCCTATTCGCGTTAAAAGCAAATGCAGTTTGCCGCATAAGCGTTTGCGGTTTAATTAGATTGTCTAAAGGGCGGCGGCGGTTGGAGGACAAAGAAAAATATCCCGCCACCAAGGGAATCATCCGTTATTCGTACCGTCTAAACGTTAAGCGTCAGCTCTATCGGTTTAGCGCCGTACAGTTTCACGCTTCTGTCGTCCGGCTGGGTAAAGCCGACGCTGAGCCTGTGTTCACCGTGCGCTTCGAACATATCGCCGTTATCGTCATAGCGCGAGAAGGCGTTTTTGTTCAGCGGGATTACAAACTCACTTTCTTCGCCAGCGCGAAGAAAGACAGGTTTTATTCCGCAGAGCGAGCGTATTTCCTTTGTGCCGGGGCTTGAAACATAAACCTGCAATGTTTCGCGGGCGTCAATCAGGCTCATGTTTTTTACCCGTGCCGTAACGCTGTTTCTGTTCGCCGTTGCCCCGCATAGCTCAAACGCCGCGTATGAAAGCCCGAAACCAAACGGATAGAGCGGCTCGCCCTTGAAATAGCGGTAACTGCGGTTCGCCATGCTGTAATCGCTAAAGTCCGGCAAATCCTTTGTTCCGCGATAGAACGT
>JAIRSS010000012.1 GCA_031255315.1 Spirochaetaceae bacterium | reverse complement strand
CCGCGATACGCTGCTTCTGTATTTTTTCGATTGGCATAGTGGTTCTGTTCCAACTATACCGGCTTTTTTCAATTCACGCTACCTCGCCGCGTCCGGTTCCGGCGGGCGTCCGTTCCAATCGGGGTTGAAACATGCAGGATGCGCCGCCAAACAGGGAACGCCGGGTCTGCTGGCGCACGGCCCCAAAGGACCCGGGTTCCCTGTTTTTACGGCCTGCCGGTCAACGGCTTATTGCAGCTCATAGCTCTTCTGCATACTCACCTTGCCGGTCTTCTGGCGCAGTGTGGCGTAGATCAGGAACACAGCTACTAGGGCGACGGTTACAACCACGTTGGATTGGGCCAGGCTGTTAAAAGACATAGCGATACAGAGAAGCATTACCACAAGGCTCAGGCCCATGAGGAAGTAAAACAGGTTCTTGGACATGCCTTTAAAGTAGCGGTTCTCCCAGGCGTCGGGCAGTTTGGCGGGAAGAGTCATAACCGCGCAGACCGCCACCACATCGGCGACCCGGCCAATCAGCACCGTGTTGGTGGTGATCATTTGAATCGAAAAGCCGAAGACGATGGGCGCTATGGCGATGACGTAAATGATCGTCAGGATCAGATAGGGCGAACCAAAGCGGTTCGTCCGGGCAAGCCCCGTGGGGAACCAGCCGTCAGCGGTCATCTGGTGGAAGGGCCGGGAGAAAACCGTGTAGGACGAGTTCAGGGTGGTGGCAATCGCCATGAGGGGGCCGCCTATTACAAAGGCGTAGTATAGGGGGAGCGGCATGATCTGCCGGGCCACCGCGGTCAGGGGCTGTCCCGCCACTTCCGAGATGGGAAGCACGCCCGAATCAACCAGGGCGATGACGGAATAGAGGATCAGCAGTATCCCCGCAGTGATTATCATGGCAAAGGGAACATCCCGTTTCGGCTTCTCCGCTTCCTTACTGTAGGCGACTACAAAGGAGTAGCCGTAACAGGAATAGACGAGGAGTACGATTGCCGCGAAAAACCCCTTGGAGCCGTCCAAGAAGTAACCGGGGGCGCCGACATCCATCACGCCAGGCTCCAGTTTCCCAATGCCGGTAATCACAAAGAGCAAGAGGCCGCAGATCAGGGTAGTGGACAGGACATTCTGAATCTTCGACATAAAGTTCACGCCCAACAGGTTAAAGACGAAGAAGACCGAAATGGTGACAACCGCCACGAGGCGCACGTTGGCGCCGGGGAAAAGGGCGGCAAAGTATTGCCCGAATCCCAGGCCGATCATGCCGGTGGCGAAGACGTTCATGGTAAAGGCCATGCCGAAAAGCCCTCCCATTTTTTCACCCAGCAGGGTTGCCACAAAGGTATAGGAACCTCCTTTCACCCGGATCATACTGCTGAGTATGAGATAGGGAAGGATGATAAAAAATCCCATAAACACCGCGCCGGCATAGGCAAGCCACACCGCCCGCCCGGTGAGGCTCACCGCCGCCCCAACGAGGGTTACCACCCCCGCGCCGATAACCTGTCCAGCGGCCAGGGCTACGAGGGACACCAGGCCCAGGCCTTTTTTTTGCATCTGTTTTTCATCCGGCATAGCGATCTCCTACTTGATAGTTTCAATGCGCGCTGTTTTCAAGGCGCTTTCTGACAATTCCTGGCCGTGGCCGGGAATCTCCGGTATGGCGAAGTACCCCTTTTCAGGCTGGTAGTCGTACTTGCACTCGGCGATGGTGGAGGGCAGGGTATTGCAGATGTGGTGCTCATGGATGATGAAGTTGGGAACCGCCGCTTCCAGGTGCAGGGATATGGCCACGCTCACCGGGCTTGAACAAACATGGGTTTGCACGCTCACGTCGTAGACGGCGGCCATATCGCAGATCTTCTTTGCCTCGGTTATGCCCCCGCAGTTTCCTATGTCCGGCTGGATGATGTGGAGGGAATGATTCTCCAGGAAGGGCAGAAAGCCCCAGCGGGTATACGTGCGTTCCCCGGTGGCCAGGGGAATATCAATGGCCCGGGCTATTTTTTTCATCACTCCGGGGTTCAGGGGAGGCGTCCCTTCCTCGTAGAACATGATCCCGTAATCCCGCGCCATCTTTCCGATCTGGATCGCTGTGGAGGCGTCGGTCATGGCGTGATTCTCCATGATAATATCGACATCGGGGCCAACCGCGTCCCGGGTCGCCCGGATGCGTTCTTCCGCGAGTTTCATCATGTCCCGGTCGATATATCCGGTAGTTGCGGTATAGGGGAGGATGTTTCCGTTTTTGTCGAACCGGACAAAATTGGCCTTAATCGCGTCATAACCCTGGGCCGCCGCCTTCCGGGCCGCGTCGGCGTAAAAAGCCGGGCCTCCGCTCGTCCCCTTGAAGGGCAGAAATTTCTCCACCCCCCAGCCGAATTGCAGTTGGCTTGCGTAAGTTCGGAGCTTGTCCCGGTGTTTCCCCCCCAAGAGTTTATACAGGGGAAGGTTCGCCGCCTTTGCCTTGATGTCCCAAACGGCAATATCAATGGCGCTGATAGCCGCCATAACGATAGCCCCGTTCCCCTGGGCCCAAAAGGATTGATGGAACATCTTTTCCCAGATGACTTCATGTTCCAGCGGGTCCATCCCGATGATCATGGGGGCAAGGTCCTTGAGCTGCTCAAACGCCGCCGGGGCGCCGGTTCCTATGGCCACTCCGGCTTCCCCAAGGCCCCGTATCCCCTCGTCGGTGTTGATATGGCACAACACAGGCCGGGAGAGACAGCCGGGATCTTTCGCCAGGGCGATCACGTCCACACTTACAATCTTCATAGGTATTCTCCTTGATTGAATAGTTAACTGCTAACTGCTGAGAGTTATGTATAAGTTAGTATAGGGGAGGGTTTGATATTTTGCAACAGAAATCATGCCGGGGCCGCCCGCCGCGTCGTATGTTGAACATGGGCAACCGCCTCTGTTTTGGCCCGCGCTATAGTTTGTTTTGGCCGCGTCCGCTATAATAAGCGCCTATGGAGGCTGTTCCAAACCCGCGCTCGGAATGTGTGGTCAACCGGATCAATGGTCAATTCCTAGCAGCCTGGCATTTGTGGATTTTTGCATCAATAGTAACGCAAAAATCCCGATTAACCGGCGTGTTGCGGACCTCCGGTCCGACGGAGTTTGGAGAGTAAAGAATCATCTGATCGGCGATTGGGGGTTTTATGCGCGAATCGTAATAAACTCCTCGTAATTGATAGTATACGGAGGTACTGATGCGAACTTTTTCCTGTATCATGTGTCCTGCCGCCTGCACCCTCACGGCGGGAGAAAAACCGGAGCTGCCGGTTAAGGCCGGGGGCTTGGTTATTACCAGATGGCAGGGAACCGGACGCAGCGTCCTTGACATCCGGGATATGAGGCGGCGCTATGTTCGGACTTGGTAATCAAAAAAAGGGGACGGACCCGGCCCGCTTCTGGAAAGACTACGAGGAAAAATGCGGCGAAAAGGTCCTTGCCTATACCCTGGGCCAATACCGTTCCGGATGGGAAGAGTTCGACCTCCCCCCAAGGACCCCGCTCTGGGGCCTCCTCATCGCCACATCAGGGGGCTTTCGGTTTCATCACTTCCCTCACGAAGGCTGGATACAGACCCTGGCCCGAGTTTCCTCCGGTGAAGAAGCTCCTAAGGAAAAAACCCTTTTCATCCCCAAAGACCGCATGGCGTCAATAGAACTCAAAATAGAGAAATCCTGGCTCAAAAAGATATTCCTCCCCCGGCCGCCCCTCCTGGTGATTCGTTACGGGGACGCCGGCGGGGAACTCGTCATGGAAGCCGACCAGAAAGCGCGGGAACTCGTTCAAGCCCTTTCTACAACCGGATAATCCTGGCTTGGGTCAGCACCTCGGCACCGGAACCGGTAAGGAGGATGTCGTTTTCCAAGCGGCAGCCGCCATGTACGGGATCGTAAAGGCCGGGTTCCAGGGTAAAAATCATACCGGCCTGGAACTGCCGGGCGCTGCCGGCGCGGTTGCGCAGGAAAGGCGCTTCGTGGGCTTCCAGCCCTATGCCGTGGCCCAGGCCGTGGGGCATGGTCTTGCCGGATTTACCGAAAAGGGCGTCCACCGCCGCCGCCGCCGTCAGGGTTTCCGCGCCGCAGGCCACCAGAGAGAGGGCCAGTTTGTACGCCTTTTCGGTAAGGGAAAGGAGCCGTTCCTGGGCTTTGGCCAGCGGGCCCCGGACAAAGGTAAGGGTAACGTCCGTAGTGTAGCCTTGAAGTTTCAAGCCGAAGTCCAGGATAGCGAGACCCGGCCCGGTAAAGGCGGCGCTGGTGTAAGCCGGGAACGCGTGGATGCCGAAACTCCGGCCCGGTCCGGCTGCTAAGGTCTCGAACCCCATCCCTTCACATCCCCGGCTGCGGGCTTCCGCCTCAATGAAAAGCGCCACGTCGGTTTCGGTCTTGAGCTTTTCGGACCGTACCGCATCTTCCAAAAGATCGATAATCTCGTTTGTGATCGCCGAAGCCTGCATGTAAATGCGTATCTCCGCCTCGTCCTTGATGGTCCGCAATTCCCGGACCGCCTCATGCACCCCCCCGTTCTGGCAGAGCACATCAAAATTCGTAATCTCCTCTACAAACCGGAGAAACATACGGTAGGAAGTGTCCATAGGTATCTCAATCCGGGAACCATAGGGAATCTTGAGGAATTCCAACGCGCCGAGGATGGCTTGGACGTTTTGGCGGCAGAATTCGGCATAGGGGATGACGAAGTCCGCATCGGCGTAGAGTTTGGCTATATTGATGTCCCAGGGAACCAGCACAGCTTGTTTGTCTACTGAAAGGAAGAGAAGCGCGTCCCCCGGCTGGCCGGTAAGCCAGCGTATTGCGGGGTCCCGCCGGCCTTCGGTATCTTCAAACATGACCAGGGCGACCCCTTCCTGAGCCATGCGATCATACACCCGTTCCCGCCGGGCTTCATGGCAGGTCATGATTGAAACGCTTCCCGGCAGGCCGCGGTTATGGTTTCCAGTTCCCGGCCCCCTATCCAGTAGTGGGTAACAAACCTGAACATCCCTTCATCCGGGGGATTGATGAGTATCCCCTGAGCCTTGAACAGCTCCGTGATTCGCGCCGCCGCGCCGGGACTCCGGGCCGGAGGAAACGCGAAGAACACCATATTAATGTCCGTTTCCTCCGGACGAATCTCTATGCCGGGAATTCCGGCGAGACTCCGGGCCAGTTCCTTCGCCCGCAGATGATCTTCCGCAAGACGCGCCGTTTGGCGGGTCAGGGCTACGATTCCCGCCGCGGCAAGTATCCCCGCTTGGCGCATAGCGCCGCCCATGATTTTCCGTTTAAGACGGGCCGCATCCACAAATTCTTTCGGGCCTGCCAGAATGGACCCCACGGGCGCGCAAAGCCCTTTGGACAGGCAAAACATCACCGAATCCGCACGGGCGGCGATTTCCTTTGCTTCAACCCCCAGGGCCGCGGCGGCGTTGAAAATACGGGCGCCGTCCAGATGCACGGGCAAGCCCCATTCGCCGGCGATGCGGCGGACCGCGTCCATGTCCGCCAGGGACACAACGCGCCCCAGAGAGTGGGCGTTTTCCAGGCAGATAAGGGACGTGGACGGGGCGTGGAGGTCCCCCTTCCGCAACCGGGAACGGACGGCTTCAGGCGGCAAAACCCCGTCCGGCGCCGGTATAGTCCGGGTCTGCACCCCGGCGATAACCGCCGCCGCTCCCGCCTCATGCTGGACGATGTGGCATTCCTCTCCCAGGATAACCTCAGCCCCCCGTCCGCACCAGGTGAAAAGGGCTAGTTGGTTCCCAAAGGTTCCGGAAGGCACAAAAAGAGCGGCCTCCTTACCCAGCAGTTCCGCCCCCAGGGCCTCCAATTTGTTTACCGTAGGATCATCGCCGTACACATCATCCCCTACTTCCGCCTGGGCTATAGCCTTACGCATCTCTTCCGTAGGCTGGGTTACCGTATCGCTCCGCAAATCAATCATGTATTCCCCTTAGGAACCTGTAAATTGAGATTGTTCCAAAACGAATTGACCGTGGGCTCAACGCGTGCTGTTTTGGATCAGCCTCTTGTAGTTTCCCAGACTTTTTGGCCGTGCGAAACTGCGGGTTTTATTATCCCTATCAATCGCCGCTTTTTCAACCACCACCGCCGCGCCGCCGATCCACGGTCAAAGGCTTATGGGCGAGTAAAAGGCGGGATGTTTTACTTTTCCCCTGGCCCCCCGTTTCCTGCGTTTCCGGTCCGTGTTGAGGAGTATTGCGCCAAAAATCGAAAACAAAAGGCTTACACAGAGTACGCCCCAGCCTGTGGCGGCGTACTCCTGAAACGGTAGGTCTACATTCATGCCATAGAAACTGTAGATTAAGGTTGGGATCATGAGGACGATGGACACGATGGTCAGCCGCTTCATGACGATGTTCAGGTTATTGGAAATGACGCTGGCAAAGGCATCCATCGTTCCCGTTAAAATAGATGAGTAGATGTTGGCCATTTCTATGGCCTGTTTGTTTTCCGTAAGCACATCCTCCAGGAGATCCCTCTCGTCCTCCTTGAACCTGAAAAACGGCGACTTTTGCAGCTTTTCCAGCAGCAGTTCGTTGGTCTTGATGCTTGTGGTAAAGTATACCAGGGACTTTTGCAGGGAAAGAAGCTGAATAAGCTCGTTGTTTTTGATAGACCGCTGGAGTTCCCGTTCTATACGGTTGGTCCGTTTATTGAGCTCTTTCAAAGCCTTGAGGAAGGTGAAGGCCGCCCGGCCCAGAAGGTTGAGAACGAAGGCGCTTTTATTCCGTATATTGAATCCCCGTATCCGGTTTTTGAGCAGATCGTCCAGCGCGCCGCTTGAACGCTGGCAAATGGTAACAATCTTATCGGAAAAAAGAACGATCCCCAGGGGGAGGGTAAAAAAAGAAACCTCGTAGGATTCGTCGTAGACCGGAAGCCGCACGATAAGCGCGGTATAATCATCCTCTTTTTCAATCCGGGCCTGTTCATCGGCGTCCATGATGTCGGTGAGCAATTCACCGGCAATGCCAAATTCGTGCTGCAACCGCTTGAGGTCCGCGGGAGTAAGATTCCGGGCGTCGATCCAGCACCCCCTGGTTACCGCGTTAATTTCCGTAAGGCCGTATTCTCCCTGAGTTCTAATTACAATCATGATGGCTTCTCCTTTGGTTTACCAGCCAGGAGAAACCAAATGGTTTCTTACCCTTTTACTTCAGGAAACCGCGTATGGGACCATCCGCTGAAGGCTCTCCTGGGAAAATGCCGTAAACTGCCAGTGTTTAATAGTATACCTAAGCTATAGTGATGACGGGGTAAACTACCACCGCCGTCCGAATCGGACATGACATTTCCTCCTTGCTGAATAAAGAGATTTTATGAATCTTCATGCGAAGTTCACCGCTGCGGATTAGTGGACGATGGTTACTATATCGTCAAAACAAGGCTTTTACAAGAGCGCGGATTGAATCACGGAAAACGCATCACCCTCAAGGCGGTGCGCCCCAAAAACCACGGGAAAAAAGAGCGGGCAGACTCATCTATGGCCCGCGGGCCGCCGCCCTCAAAGCTGTCTGGGACTATTTCGGCTTCATGCGCGGCCAAGCTCCTTGCCCCCTTAATCTTGGCGAATACGCCCTTCATAGCACCCCCAAATTAAAGCAGGACGTATCTATATTCCATACATACACTTATGGAACAAACCCCCGGGTATCCCCCGGCGCGCCGTTTCCGGAACGCGGTTTTTGCCGTCCGGAACAGCTTCAAAACGAAAACCGCGCTCTTCTACCGGGCTTTTCCGGCGGCGGGCGCGGTGTTTATCCTCATTGCCTGCCGGGATCCGGTTATCCCCCCGGCCTACCGGCTTATCCTCCCCGCTGTACCCTCCGCCTGGGACGCTGTCCTGGGGCCGCCCCGGTGGCGTATTGAGTGGTTCGGCCCGGACGGCCGCCTCCATTCCGGCGAGGGGTCCGCCGCCGCCCCGCCCGAAGTAACTATCCCCGTGGAATGGGCCAGTCCCGTCCTGGCTTATCCCTTCTGGCCGGACCGGGAGCTTCCACCGGGACGTATGCGTCCGGCAGGCGCGCTTGCCCCCTTTGACGCCGAAGGGGGCGGCCTCCGGTTAACCTGGGAAGCCGGTCCGGAAGCCTGGTTTTACCGCGCCCTGGCCGCCGCCGCCTCCGGGGAGGGCCTTTCCGCCACTGAGACCAAAAGACGTCCGGACCGCTTCGACTGGCCCCGTTTCCGGGATCTCCTACAGAGCGGCGGCGTTCCTCCGGAGATACGGGAGGACCCCTGGCTCGCCGACTGGGATGTCATCGCGGCAAAGACCGTGCAATCCGGCTTTGACCGCCGCCGGATACGAGCCCGTTCTCATGAAGATTTGACGATATGCGTCCCCTGGCCGGGCCCCTGGGTGGGGTCTTCCCCCTTTGCGGAGGTCCGCCACTGGGAGGCCGGCGAAACGGTAACGATAGCAGCCTCGCCGGAAGCGGATACCCTGATTTCCCCAGGCGGGATGCTGCGGTACAATGTGAATGGGGCGGTCCGGGTCTCCTGGTAAAGACCCCGCCTCCTGTTTCCCGCGGGTTTGTACCCATCCCCGGCGGTTCTTACATTTAAGACTGTTCCAACTGCCAAAGCAGGCCGGATAATCGGAATTTTTGCGTTACTGTTGACGCAAAAATCCACAAATGCAACAAACTCATAGACGCTTCGTATTGGAACAGCCGCATTTACTTGTCTTTTTTTTCTAATCTTGCTATTTTCATTTAAATAGACGATACTTTGTTGTACAAATTGATGTTTGGAGGCATGGATGAGCCATGGATATGTTATTGTTATATCGAACAGAAATGGCCGCTCCCCTCCTCTCTCTCAGGAAGATTTTGTATGATTGTAACGTTTCCCCGCCGCTTCCTTAAAGCATGTGAAAGGATAGTGAAAGAATAAATATGGAGGAAATCATGAAGGATACTGGTATGACACGGAAAAATAGCATAAATATGTGGAAATGGACGGCGCTTTTGGCCGCCCTTCTGGTAACAGCGGCCCTCCCGGGGTGCTTCAACCCCGCATACATTGAAACGCCGGTTTCTGCGGACCCGGTGGACCACTCGTCTGACGACGACGCCCTGGGGTCCTTTACGATTACTGTGGCGATAGGAAACAGCCAGGAGGCTTCCCGCGCGGCGGTGGGGCCGGATTACGACGCTATTAAGTACGGTCCGATCCGTAACTTCGTCCAGATAATCGTTGTGGACGAGGAGGGGAAGCTCGCTGACTTTGAAGAAGCGCACCGGGAAGACCCCGGCGACACAACGGCGGTCCTCCGGGTAATCGTTCCACCCGGGAAGACCTACCATTTTCTTGCCCTGATGGGTTGCCGGGACTCGGACGAGCCCCCTACCCTGCTGGCCGCGGGGTTTAAGACGATGCCGATAGGTACAACCCAAACCAGGATCCAGATACTGATGCAGCCCCTGGTGGTGGACGCATGCTTTACTTCCGAAAGGGTGCCCTTAGGCTGGCCTGATGAAAAAAAGACGGTGGAGGCCCGGACAGGAAAGAAATCGCCCCTGCTTTTAGGCGATGAGTGGGGGGCCTGGAAGATCGAATGGACCATACAAAAAGGTTTCGTTTATGGCGCGGGCGACACCGCCCCCGGGGGGGATGGTCTGGAGACTCTTCTAACGGCCCGGAAAGCAATAGACAGCGAAGCCACGGAGCCGGTGTTTAAAAGCAAGCGATGGACGAATAATGGCGTCGAGGCCCAGGGCCAGATAAGCGTAGAAGGGCAGCGGGTCAGTTGGACTCTGGAGAACCTCGTTGTAAACGCAGAAGGCGCGGTGAACTTCAAGCTGGAGTATGTGCCGTTCGGGGGGAGCGCGAACTTTGACTGGAGCGGGTATAACGAAGAATCGGAGTTAAACTTGGCAGAAGAAGGTCCGGTGTGGATCATCCGCAACGGGATAAACGACGCAGCCCAGGACGGGTCAACAGACTTTACCCATGTGGGTGTCGACGGGAAGAACGGGAACGGCGGGGTGAAGTACAAGGCTCTGGACCCGAAAGGGAACGAAGACGGCGACGATTTTATCAACCGAGATGAAATGGAAATAGGGACGGACCCATTCGTACCGGACAGTGACGGAGCGGGCCTGGGGATAAAGATCGAGTGGTAAGGTCTAGAAGTAGAGCCTAAAAACAAACGAGGAACGGGGCTGTCTCATTGAGAGGCAGCCCCGCTTTTTTCCCTCTTGAGAGGGGGGCAGGGAACAGACGGGCGGTTCCGGGCGGATTGCTTCGGCGCTCCACGCCACGCAATGCCGGGTGAGCAGTGGGCCGCCGCAAGGCGGCTGCGGGTCGTTCTTACGAGTGGGAACCTACAGTTTCGCTATTACATCCCAGGAAAGGCCGGTATCCTCGGCAATTTGTTCCAACGGCGCATTACGTTTTTTCATTTTTCTGGCAATTTCAAGCGCTCCCTCCCGCCTGCCTCTCTGTTCGCCTTCCGCCCCGCCTCTCTGCTCACCCTCCTGACGCGCATACGCTATGCGGCTCTGGGTGTCCAATTCATACTTGTATTCGCTCATAAGCCGCGCCCGCTCCGCCTCGTCCCTGCTTATCGTCATCAATACTTCGCTCGCCATCTCTATACCCTCCTCAAACGCGATTATTTCGTTCACCTTCCCGCGCTTCTCCCTGTCCGTTATATACCGGAAGTAAAACGCCCACCGTTCGGGAGCAGTCATTTCCGGCACAGGCGTATCCTTCAGATACTCCAGCTTGGCCAGTTCTACCGTAATTATATGCGTCCGCCCTCCCAATGATACTTCTTTTTGCTGGTCGTAATACTCGAACGCATGTAAAAAATCCCCATCAGCGAAAAAACGCCCGTTAACCAGGAACGCTATCTGATAGGCGTCTTTAAGGTCGCTGTATGTCTTCCCGGCGCCTTTTATGTCCTGCCCCGTGAACAGTTTGCCCGCGTAAAACTCCAGACGTACCGGCTCGAATTTGTCAGGGTTCAACGACATCTCCACGTTCATAAGTTTGCCGCCGTCGGTTTTGCAGTTTATGTCAAACCGTATCTGCCGGTCACGGAGGTTGTCAATGGCCGGCTCGTTTGCGATGACGGCAATGACTGACACATCGCGCCCTATGACGGCGGACAGCAGGTTTGACAAGGCCCCCACTGATTCCGGCGTGTTTTTTGTGAACACCGCCTTGAACACGTTGTCGAGGCAGATGTCTATCACCTCGTCGTTTTCGCTGATCTGTATCATGCCATCTCCTAAAATGAGTATAAAGTGATGGACGATAAAAGATAAGGGCGGCTGCGGGTCGTCCTTACGGGCTTGTGAGCGAGCTTTGCGCAAGGGCTGACGAGCGGCACACAGGCCGTCTGTCGAGAGAGCCGGCACGAGCCGTCATTACTTCGCTGCCGCCGCCGTTCCCGATGCGTTGCGCCCGGTCTTTACCAACTCCACGGACCGGGCGCCCCTGGCAATCGCCTCCTAAAGCCCTTTGACCGGAACCGCCTCGAGGAAATTGTTGCGCGTTGCGCTTAAAACCCCAAAAAATCGCCGATCAGGGGATTTTTTATCCTTCAACCTCCGTCGGACCGAAGGTCCGCGGCGGGCCGGATAATCGGGATTTTTGCGTTACTGTTGACGCAAAAATCCACACGCGCAACAGGCTGCCAGAGTACGGGAAGGCCCTAAACACTCAGGATGATTTCCGTTTCCCCGCGGCAGGATTCGTTCCACACGAAGAGCCGCTGTTCTTCCGGTTTGTAATCGGCCTTGAGGCCGGATGCCCCGGCGTCCGCCGGAAAGGTCTGGAGGGAGATCGCCGGGGTTGAGGAGAAACATCCGGCGGGGACGAATATTTCTGTCGGAGCGGTGATAGCGGGATCAGCCCGGAACCGGTAACGGAAGAACCGCCGTTTCCGGTCCCACGTGAGTGCGAGGGGAACGCCGGCGGTGGCTATAGGATACGGACGGAGCCAGCCCCCCATTGCCCGGCCTCGGCCGCCTGAAAAAATCGACAGGTCCTCCCCGTTCCAGCCGTCTCCCCATTCGTGAGTATTATCCGGTGTGTAGTTCCAGATCGTGGAACCCAGCAGGTTGGCGTCTATCGCGTCATAATACATGGCCAGGGCTTCCTCGTGAAGGCGGTAATCTCCGGTTCTATAGGCTTTTTTCCCGTTCATATCAAAGGGAATGCCGAATTCCCCCAAAAGACACGGTATGTCCCCCATGCGCTCCCGGGCCCAGACGACTCCTTTCCCGATGGCCCGGGTAAACAGGGCCGCCACGTTTTTCCGGCCTAATACAGGCTTGGCGGTCTCCACGGCAACGTTGAACCAGGGGCGAAAGGATTTGGTAACAAGGGTAAGGCCGTCGTACCAGTGAAAAGCGTTCACCACTCCGCCAGGACTGCCCTCCGGCCAGGCGGGGTGTTCCCCCATGGGAGTCCCTTCGATGAAAATTATGACCCCGGGGTTGACCTCTCTCATGCGGTCAATGAAGCGCCGCATGAAGGGCACGAGGAAATCCCCGGTGAATTGCGCCGGTCTGCCGTTGACCGCCGCGAAATAATCTTTCCGTAAGAGACGGGGAACGCCCCCCTCGTCCGTCCAGACCCCGGCCCGTTTCCAGGGACACTCATAGCCCTCCCTGAAAATAGAAAGACCCTCCGTATTGAGAATCTGCCTGCCGGTTATGCGGACGCCCCGGACGCCGATTGCGTAGACCGGAACTTCCCGGCTGTACCCGGAAGCGGCGGCCATAGCGTCCAGAGGATAGGGAACAGCCCCCAAAAGAGCCGTTACATTTTCCATTTTTTCCAGGTCCGTATACCCGATGAAACCGGCGTTCGGCTCGTTCATGGTTCCCCAGCCTGCAATGGCTTTGCAGTTCTTGAGCCGTTTGAAACAGTGGCGCATACAAGCTATATACCGGTCTTGCAGCCAGTCCTGAGCGCTTTCCCCGTCTATCGTCGTTTCCGGGGCATACGTGTTCCCGGCGAAAAAGAGGGTGAACATGGTGGCCGCGGCGTACCGGCTGTAATTGGTGGGCCAGATCATGCGGGGATACGGCGCGTCCTTGTTGAACTCACTGTAGCGCTGGTGGGTCAGGGCGGCTCCCGCCGCATCCAGGCGTTCCGTGTCTATACCGAGTTTCTCCAGGGTCCAGGCGGGAGCGCCGTCCCCCCCGGTCCAGCGGCTCCATACGTCCTGGTGGGGATCAATGAACACGGCTATCCCCATTTCTTCCGCGACACGGAGGAGTTTCCTGAGGTAAGAAAGGTAGGCTTCATCATAGACGCCGGGCCCCTCATGCTCCAGGGCTTCCCATGTAACAACCAGCCGCAGGAAGGTGAAGCCCCAACGTTTCAGCCGGTCAAAGTGGGCCTCCGCCTCTTCAAGTGGAAAAGGGCGGCCCACAAAGGAAACCCCCGCCGGGGACTTCAGGGAGCCGCTCACGTGGGTCCCGCCGGGAGGATTGGCCGGTACTTTGGAACTTCCTCCCGCATTACAACCCCGCAGGATAAGAACCCTGCCCATATCATCAGTTATGTATCGCCCGGAAACCCGCATGCGTGTACCTCCTCGTCATTCAATAGAACGCCTCTACAGAACAGGCTCTACTATCATAAATTTGTTTTTTATAGTATAATGAGTACTATCATCATGTTAAAGCTGTTTGGTCTGGAACGTATTACACGTTGAGCCAAACTTGGACTAAAGTCCAGGGTATTTGGTATACTTGGCGCTGAGGACGCGCCGGAATTCTTGTTCCAAAGATAAAGACGGCTGGCCGGACGCCTGATTTTTTGACGTGTTGATCTTGATATATTGGAGAATCCTTATTTTTTTATTTTGGAAGAAATAAAAATTTTTAAGGGATATAAGGAACAAAGACTATGAAACGTATTCTTTTAACTGGAATTTTAGTGTTTATTGCAGCGGTTCTCTTTGGCGATCCTACAAGAGAGTTTTACGAGGAAATGTACAGCGTGGCCCCGACGGCGGCGGAGAAGTATCAGGTATTCCAGGAGGCGAAAAACTCGAATTTACCGGATGCGGTGGACTTTTATGCCTGGGTTTTGGAACGTGTTGTGGTGGAATATCCCAACGTTAGGGGAAACCAGAATATTGAGGCCGCCAACGAGATCATGAAGGACCTGGCGAAGTTTTTGGGGGAGGCCAAGCATCTCCCGTCTGCGGGTTATCTTTGGCGGGCCGAGACTGCCTTTCTCAATCCCATTGTCAAGGCGGAAATCCTCGTCGCTCTGGGAAAGATGCAGGCCGTTGATTTTCTGCCGCATGTTATCCAGGTTTTGAATGACATGAATGCGGGAAGGGTTTCCAAGAACAGTCAGGACAGGGAACGTGTTGCCTTTGGCGCCATTGTCGCCCTGGAAAATTACAGCGACCCTCAAGGGTATCTGCCGGTGTATCTTGCCTCCGGCGGATGGTATTCTGAAACGGTAAAACGCCAGGCTGCGACAAGCCTGCCGAAAATTTCGGAAAGCCCGGTAGAACCGCTGACCGAACTTATCCAGAGTCCATCCTACCCCTATAACATCAAATATGAAGCCCTTCAGACGATAGAAAATTCCCCGGTTTCCACCGGCGACAAAGCGGAGTTTGCGGTTGCCGCCTATACCGGGGCATGGAATGCTTCAACGGAGAATCGTATTAAGGAGAGGGACCTGGTAAGAACCCGCAAGTTGTGCATTTCCATGATAAACCGGTACAAAACCGAGAATACGCAGGTATACCCGCTCCTGGAACGGTCTTATTGGGAAGGAAAAGATGAGGAAGAAAGGCTCAACGTTTTAGACGCATTGGCGTCTCTGGCAAGCGAAGATTCTATGCGGCTTCTGTCGTCTTTTACAAGGGATGTCAACAACAAACTCCGGGACGGTTCCCTGCGGCAAAAAGATGAACGTATGATACGGGCGCTCATTTCCGCTCTGGGCCAGACAGGCCGTTCCGACGCGGAGCCCGCCTTGCGTTCAATTCGCAACACTAACTGGTCGTCCACAGTCAAACGATTGGCTACAGACGAGATAGCAAAATTACAATAGCAACAAAACAAGGCCCCTCTGTCCGTCTGTATGACGGATACAGGGGCTCAAAATGATGATTTAAAAATATGCTGCGGTCTGCCCTAAGAGCAGGAAGAACGTAAAATTCCAACGTTTATTCAGCAAGGACCCGTAAAACATCTTCCTCCGAAGTGCAGTTTAGGATTTCAGCCCGTTTTTCGGAACTCTTAAAAAGCAAGCTGATTTCCGCAAGGAACTGCAAATGAGGACCCGTCTTCTCAAGAGGAGAAAGCGTCATAATGAATATCCGGCACGGTTCATGATCCAGAGAATCGAAGTCAACCGGGTTGTCGGAAATGCCGATACATGCTACAAGATCGTGGATGGTAGAGCTTTTACCGTGGGGAATGGCGATGCCGTGCTTCATCCCGGTAGACATCTTCTGCTCCCTCTCCATTACCGCCTGATACGCGGCAGCCCGGTCCTGTATTTTCTTTGCAGAGATCAATACATCCAAAAGTTCGTTAATGATCTCTTCCTTGTTGGAGCCTTTCAGATGAAGGCTAATCGTATCTTTCGTTAATACTGTTTTAAGGTTCATGTTAAAGATTTTAGAACTCAATACTTGAAAAGTCAAGGTTTTACGTTACATCATGAAAAATGTTACCCGCTTTGCGCCCCTGCCTGCGGACTTTGGCCGTGACGCCCCCATAACGCTCAATTAGCACTGTTATTCACGAATAGATTGTACCACGGTTTTTTCTTTGCGACTGAGGCTGTTTTTATTGGTTTTCCAGTTCAGCGCGGAGTTCCCGCCGGTCTATCCCCCAGTTCCGCCCGAACCGCGTAAGAAGCCGGTCCGAGCGTTCCAGGAAGGACTGAAATACCGGCTGCCCTTTGGGAAACAGCCGGGGACCCAGGTCCTGGAACACGCCCCGGTTGACGATGCGCTCCCAGAAGCGGGCAAAATTTTTTATCCGGTCAAGTTCCGGGGCGGACAGGGCCGCGGTCTCCAGAACTTCGTAGGGCGGGTCCGGGGAGAAGCGCATACCCCAGGCTTCGCCCCGCCGGGCAAGCGGCGTACCCGGCAGACGTTTGAGAACGCCCGCCTGTATTTCCCCAGGCCCGGCGGTCCACAGCCGGTCAAAGCCTTCGCCGAAAGAAGCCAGGCCCTCCCCCGGAAGTCCGGCGATAAGGTCCGCGTGGACGATGGCGTTACTCCCCAGGAAGCGCAGGGCTTCCAGTTCCGCTTCCGGGTCGCAGGGCCGGCCTATGAGGGCGGCGGTTTCCCGGTTGAAGGTCTGAATCCCCACTTCCAGCCGCAGGCTTCCGGGGGGGAACCTGACAAGGGGTTTCCTGAGCTCCGGGGGGAACCGGGAGGGAACCATCTCGAAATGGACGCACAGGGACGGCGCTTCCGCCAGACGCGTCAGAAAGAATTCCATGATGCGTCCGGCCCGCTCTATGTCGAGGTTGAAGGTACGGTCTAAAAATTTGAAAGTCCGCGCTCCCCGGCGGATGAGCCGGTCCATCTCTTCCAGAAACGGTTCCAAAGGGAATTCCCGGACCGCTTTGTCCAGGGAACTCAAGCAGAACTCGCAGCCAAAGGGACAGCCTCGTGAGGCTTCCACATACACCAATTTTCGACATAGATCCTCGCCTGAGTAGAGCCGGTAGGCGGGGACCAGGGCGGCGGGGTCTACCGGCTTGGCGCTGATGACCGCCCCCTGGATTGACGCGGCAGATGAAAGCTCCCGGATCGCCCCCCGGTCGCTCCGGCCCACGGCGTCCGATGGGGAATCCTCCAGGAACCTCATGCAGAGTTCCCGGAAAACCGCCTCCCCCTCTCCCTGAACAACCCAGTCGGCCCGCTTGATGATTTCAGCCTCCGGCGGCAGGTAGGAGACCTCCGGGCCGCCCAGGATGATGAGGGGCCTGCCCCCGCAACTTCGGGGAGCTTCCGTCCACGCGGCGTCCAGGGCATCAAGCAGTTCCAGCGTGGCCAGGTGGTTCCAAATGGAAACCGAAAGTCCCAAGATTCGGGGCCGGGCGGCCAGGATGGGGACGGTCTTCTCCGGCAAAGGCTGGCGAAGGGCGAATTCCAGAATTTGGCAACGGTCTTCCAGGGGTCCCAGGTTGGCCTTGAGGAGCCGGAGCGCCAGGGAAGGGTGTATCCATTTGGCGTTAATCGCGGCAAGAACTATATCGGCCATACCGTTCTACCGGTTTCTGGGCTGCGGCTTCCGCGGCGGGGCGAATTCACCATGTCCGCCCGGATGCTTCGCCGGTAACCGCACGCTCCCTTTGTAGCACTCTGCCGCCGCACGCCGTTCACCCGTCAGTCCGTTAGGCCGTCAGCCCCGAAAGTCCGTCGCACCGAACAGGTTCAGCGTACCGGTAGTCCATTCGTCCAGAGCTTCCATCACCAGACTTTCCGCCTCAAGCCAGGAGTCCGCCCGGGGGCCGGGAAGCTCCCCGTTGGTGGAATTGGTAAACACAATGGTATGACAGCCCTGTTCACGAAGGCGTATCACATTGGACGGGGCGTCATCAATGTATACATGAGCGCCCACCGCGCCCTTGTCCTGCATAAAACAAAGATCCCAGTAAGGAATATCGAAGGAATCAAGCCAGTCCACGGTTTGCGTGATAGAAGTCCGGTGGAAATGCTTGAGGAAAAGCCGGTGGGTAATGATGCGGATACGGATGCCCTTTGCGGAGAGTTTCCGCAGCGACGCCGGGGCGTCTTTAATAGGTTCCATATCACGGAAAAGATTCCGCTGGGTAACGGCAAACCGGTGCAGCCGGGGATACCCGCCGTATTCGTCAAGGCCCCACTCGTCAAGACCGTAGCTGGTATTGGCGGGTAGAGCGTCCAGGGGTTTGTCGAGCCATTCGGCGGCAATCTCCCGCAGCGCCCCGTAAAAATCGCCAACCACCCCGTCCAGGTCTACACCCAGAATAAAACTGCTGTCATCCATAACCGTTCCTTAAATGTCCCGCCATACCGATCCTTCCACGCGCCGCTCAGATAAACCCCGTTTGTTTTGAAATGAAGATGACTACGCTCCGGTCCTTTACCCGGTACGAGGTTTCCGTTATACAGGGTTTTTCCTGGCCGGGCGGAAGGATGTCTTCCGGCGGAGGGAGGGCGGTGTCGACGACCCGGGCCCAAAATTTCCCTTTTGGGGGGGCGCAGATGGCAAAATTCGCGGGCTTCAGTTCCGAGTTGAGCATGATGTAAAAATCGTTGTCGTCCCGGTCGGCCAGAACATCCGCCTTCGTGCCGTCTATACGCAGGGCAAGGCAGGCGCCGGATTTATCCCAGTTCGGAATTTCCCCCTTTTCGTTGAACCAGGCAATGTCCGGGATGGCGTTGTATTTTCCCCCGCGCCCGGTGAAAAATTCAGGCCGCATAAACCCGGGATGCCGCCGGCGGAAGGCGATTATTTCCCGGACAAAGCGGAAGAGCTGCTGGTTTTTTTCCAGGAGGGACCAGTCGTACCAGGAAATCTCGTTGTCCTGGCAGTAGGCGTTGTTGTTTCCCTGCTGGGTCCGCCCCAATTCATCCCCCCCCAGGATCATGGGGGTTCCCAGGGAAATCATGAGGGTGGCGAAGAAGTTCTTAATCTGCCGTTCCCTGACGGCTTCGATTTTCGGATTAACCGAGGGGCCTTCAAACCCGTAATTATAGCTGTAGTTAGTAACCGCGCCGTCCCGGTTTCCCTCGCCGTTTTCATCGTTGTGTTTGTCGTTGTAAGAAACCAGGTCTTTCAAGGTGAATCCGTCGTGGCTGGTGATGAAATTAATAGAATGAAAAGGTTTCCGCCCGTCCCGCAAGTACAGATCGGAACTTCCGGAGACGCGGGTAGCCAGGTGCCGGGTCTCCAGGGGATCGCCCCGCCAGAATTTGCGTACATCGTCCCGGAACCGGTCGTTCCATTCCGCCCAGCGTCCGCCGGGGAACCAGCCTACCTGGTACGCGCCCCCGGCGTCCCAGGCTTCCGCGATAATCTTGGTGTGGCTCAGGATAGGGTCTTCGGCAATCCGTTCCAGCATCGGGGGGTTCTCCATGAGGTTGCCCCGGCGATCCCGGCCCAGAATAGAGGCCAGATCAAAGCGGAATCCGTCTATATGCATTTCTATGACCCAGTACCGGAGACAGTCTATGATGAAAGTCCGCACCACCGGATGATTGCAATTTACCGAGTTGCCGCACCCGGAAAAATTCTTGTAGTACCGTTTGTTTTCGTCCAGCATATAGTAGATGGTATTATCCAGCCCCCTAAAGGAAAACGTCGGCCCCATCTCATTGCCTTCCGCTGTATGATTAAACACAATATCCAGGATCACCTCGATTCCGGCCTTGTGGAGTTCCCGGACCATTTCTTTGAATTCCCGCACCTGCCCGCCGGGGCTAGTATCCGCGGCGTAGGAACCTTTAGGCGCGAAGAACGCCACCGGAGAATACCCCCAGTAATTGATCAGCGCCGCGCCGGTCCGGGGGTTTACGCCGGCATGTTCTCGCTCGTTAAATTCCTGGATAGGAAGCAGTTCCAGACTGGTAATTCCCAACTCCTTCAGGAACGGTATTTTTTCGATTACCCCCCGGTAGGTACCCGGATGTTCCACCCCGGAATTAGGGTTCACCGTGAATCCCCGGATGTGGGTTTCGTAGAGTACGCTGAATCTGAGGGGATAATTGAGGGGGGTATCGCCCTGCCAGTCGAAACCGTCGTCCACCACCACGCATTTGGGCTGAGTGTAGAGATCGTCCTGGTAAGAAAAGGAAAGGTCCCGCCCGGGATCGCCGGGATCGTAGCCCATGCAGGCGTTAAGGTCCCAGTCCGCCAGAGACGTCATCGCTTTGGCGTAGGGATCTACCAGGGACTTATGAGGATTGAACCTGAGCCCCTGTTCGGGGACGTAGGGGCCGTCCACCCGGTAAAGATAGAAGGCCCCCGCAGTGAGCCCCCGGATATGGCAGTGCCATACATCACCGGTCCGGTTCTTTTTTGTATCCAGTTTAAATTCGATATAAGCGCTCTCCGGGTCAGGAGATTCAAACAGCGCCAAGATTACCGCGTTGGCGCGGCGGGCAAAGAGCGAAAAGTTTACCCCTGCTTCAGTTACGGTTGCCCCCATCGGCATCGCTTTCCCGCTCTCAACAATATATACATCTGAATTCATGCGATTGTATCCTTCATTGTTTTTTAGCGGTTATTAGCCGCATGTCTAAGGCGATCATCCTACTATAAACCGCGCCCCGTGATAACAGGGCGTACAGCGAAGCGTTGCCACAGGACGCAGTATATAGTGCTTCTATCCAAGAAATATATAAGCCTTAGGCAAAAGTAGAATGCCCGGGAATACGAGTAGAAGCACTATAACAGCACAAAAGAAGGCTGTAAAGAGCGAGAGAAACCTCCCCCACGCTCCGGCTTTTCAGTCCTCCGCTGCCCCTTTGCGGGGGTTCCGCCCCGAGACTGTGTTAAAAGTGTAGAAACACCAGCATCAGATGTGTACGGATACATAAACCGCGTCCGTTCCTCCCAGCCAGCGGCTGGAAACGGAA